>URLG01000090.1 GCA_900548535.1 Candidatus Segatella intestinihominis
TCTCCACCAAGCCATCAGGTTCGGGCATCGGCCTCTCCATCTCCCGCCAGATGCTAATGATGCAATCCATCAATCTCTCCCTAGCCGAGCACAATGTGGCAGGCTATCATGTCACTTTCCGAATGGAATGAAATATAGGATAAAGAAGATGAAACAAAAAGATTTGGCTGTTTCAGGGCTTTTTCAACCGAGCATACCACCGTACAGGGCGACCATGGCAAGCTCGATGTTGTAATCCAGCGCCCAGACAATAACGCTGGCAACGGAAGCCAAGCGAAGGCTGGCAAGAAGACTCCGCTCCTCGTGCTCTGCCACGGATTCGGCGGTCAGGAAGAGCAAGCCGCCCATATCGCCAGCGATTTCTTGGCAAAAATCTTGAAGTAAGAACAGCATTTCAAGAAGAGCAGATGCTATATTTTAAGAAGTAGATACAATATTTTAACAAAGAAAATAGCAAATTCTCTTGGTACATTCGAAAAATAGTATTATTTTTGCAGCAAAATAATACATTAAACTTTACAACAAAACGAATGATGACAATGGAAGAATACAGAGCAGCCATCTTACAGGCACTGCTCGACGCTAAGAACGAAGACGGTACTCCTGCGCTCAGCGAGAAGGAAGCTACCGAGGCACTTAATGGATTTACCGACGATGAGCTGCAAGACGGTATCCTCTGGAACACTCCTCAGGACGTGGCAGACATCATCCTCGAGGGATAAAAGATACAGACAAGAGCCTAGGCAGATAGGATAATTTTTGAATATTGTGCGAAGAAACAAGTCGTTTTCTTTGCACAATTCAATTATTATTTGTAAATTTGCAGCCGCTTAAGCGATAAGGGTAACTATTTTCCCCATTCGACAAGCAATAAATAGAAAGATATTTTTTACCGGTAAAAAGAGATATATAATATAAAAATGAAGATAGAAAACGAAATCATCAGCTCGGTCATCGCAGCGGTGAAGGAGCTTTATGGTCAGGACGTACCAGAGAAGATGGTTGCCCTGCAGAAGACCAAGAGTAATTTCGAAGGTAACCTTACCCTCGTCGTATTCCCATTCCTCAAGATGTCAAAGAAAAAGCCTGAGGATACAGCACAGGAAATCGGCGAATACCTGAAGAAAAACTGCGCTAATGTTATCGCAGACTTCAACGTGGTAAAGGGTTTCCTCAACCTTTCTATCGCACCTGCCGCTTGGGTAGGACTCCTCAACACCATCCACGCCGACGAGAAATTCGGTGAGAAGCCTGTTACTGAGAATAGTCCACTCGTGATGATAGAGTACTCTTCTCCTAACACCAACAAGCCTCTCCACCTCGGTCATGTGCGCAACAACCTCCTCGGTTGGTCTTTGGCTCAGATCATGGAGGCAAACGGCAACAAGGTAATCAAGACCAACATCGTCAACGACCGTGGTATCCACATCTGTAAGTCTATGCTCGCTTGGCTCAAGTGGGGCAATGGCGAGACTCCTGAGACTTCTGGCAAGAAGGGCGACCACCTCATCGGCGACTACTATGTAGCCTTCGACAAGCACTATCGTGAGGAAATAGCTCAGCTCAAGGAGCAATACATCAAGGAAGGCATGGAGGAAGAGGCTGCCACTGAGAAGGCTAAGGCAGAGGCTCCACTGATCAAGGAAGCTCACGAGATGCTCGTAAAGTGGGAGCACAACGACCCTGAGGTTCGTGCCCTCTGGGAGAAGATGAACAGCTGGGTTTACGCTGGCTTCGACGAGACTTACAAGATGATGGGTGTAGGTTTCGACAAGATATATTATGAGTCAAATACTTACCTGGAGGGTAAGAAGAAGGTAGAGGAAGGCTTGGAGAAAGGCCTCTTCTTCCGCAAGGACGACAACAGCGTATGGGCTGACCTCACCAACGAGGGACTGGACCAGAAGCTCCTGCTCCGTTCTGACGGCACTTCTGTTTACATGACTCAGGACATCGGTACTGCCGATCTCCGATTCAAGGATTTCCCTATCGACAAGATGATCTACGTAGTAGGTAATGAGCAGAACTACCACTTCCAGGTGCTCTCTATCTTGCTCGACCGCCTCGGTTTCAAGTGGGGCAAGGACTTGGTTCACTTCTCTTACGGAATGGTAGAGTTGCCTAACGGTAAGATGAAGAGCCGCGAGGGAACCGTAGTGGATGCAGATGACCTGATGGCAGAGATGATCAAGGATGCTCGCCAGACAAGCGATGAGCTTGGCAAGTTCAAGGACATGAGCGAAGAAGAGCGTCAGGAGATTTCACGCATCGTGGGTCTCGGAGCGTTGAAGTACTTCATCTTGAAGGTAGATGCTCGCAAGAACATGCTCTTCAACCCAGAGGAGAGCATCGACTTCAATGGTAACACAGGTCCTTTCATCCAGTACACCTACGCTCGTATCCGCAGCATCATGCGCAAGGCAGCAGCCGAGGGCATCGAGATTCCTGCTGAGTTGGGTGCAGATGCTCCTATCAACGAGAAGGAGATCGACCTCATCCAGAAGATGAACGACTTCGCCGCAGCCGTAGCCGACGCAGGCAACAACTACAACCCTGCCGGCATCGCCAACTACTGCTACGAGTTGACCAAGGAGTTCAACCAGTTCTATCACGACTACAGCATCCTGAATGCTGAGAGCGAGGCAGAGAAGACCACTCGTCTTGTTCTCGCCGCCAACATCGCCAAGATCTTGAAGAACGGTATGGCACTGCTCGGCATCGAAGTTCCAGAGAGAATGTAATAAGATATTATAAGGTATATAACCTACAATTTAATAATATAGACTATTGACATAATGAGCATGGCTTCAGAGAATATAGAAATCTGAGGTGCATGCTCATTGATTTTTAAAGACAATATGAGTAACATGCCAGCAAATCCTCCATCATGGAGAAACGACACCGTGCTGCCCTTGCCCAATGAGGTAAAGGCGAACGCTTGGGCGGTGGATGCAGCCTGCTCGGGCAATCCGGGTCCGATGGAATACCAGTGCATCGACCTGCAGACAGGAGCACAAGTATTCCACTATGGTCCCATCCACGGCACCAACAACATCGGCGAGTTCCTAGCCATCGTGCATGCCCTTGCCCTGATGCAACAAAAAGGCATCACCGACAAGGTAATCTATAGCGACAGCGTCAACGCCCAGCTATGGGTTCAGAAGAAACAGTGCAAAACAAAACTGGCGCACACTCCTCAAACCGAGCAGTTGCACCAGATTATAGCCCGTGCCGAGAACTGGCTCCGCACCCACAACGTCACCGTGCCCATCATCAAGTGGGACACAAAAAAATGGGGAGAGATACCAGCCGACTTCGGCAGAAAGGGATAAAGTACTGAAGAAAAAATTATTTCTATAATACAATTACTGCGTGGCGAGGGAAGAAGTTTTCCCTCGCCACGTAATCTTTTTATAATGTAAAGCGATAACCCACGGTAACGGTCAACACCTTGTTCTTGCTTTTGAGCTTATCACCTTTATAAACATTCGTCAGTCCGATATTGTATCGAGCATCCAAAATCACATTCATATACTCATAAGAGAGCCCCAATGGGATGGATACATCCACCTTCTTGAGAGGCATCACCTCTTCTTTGCTTGTAGTTTCCTTATAAGTAGTAGACCCATTCTTGTCTTTCTCCAAAGCAGTGCTTTCGCTCAAGAACTTGGCATCTCCCAACAGAAATCCCATCTGTGCGCCTGCCATCACAGCAAAGCCAGGAGTCACATAAGCTTTCAGCATCAAAGGCACCTGGAGATAATCGATATTGGCATGCTGATTTTTCATGCCCGAATAACTCTTCACGCCAGCATTCTCCGTCATATCTTCATAATCAGCATAGCGGTATCCTTGGCGGGCGTAATAAGCACCCAAAGAAACGGCAAAATTCTCCGTAGCTCGATATTCCACATCTACACCACCCAAGAATCCAGCCTGGCTCTTCGACTTCAGCTCACTCGTCTGCTCACTTGAAACCATCATCGAGTTGTCAGTCAAGTTGGCAATAGCCACACCCACACGAGGAATGATGGAGAATCTCCCCACCTGCTCCTCTCCATTCTGTGCCATCGCTCCCACAGCCGAGAGCAACAACAGCATACATATCATAATCTTCTTATTCATCATATATCTAGTTTTCTACAATTTACCAGGAATCTCTCCCTTAGTGTTACGATTAATATTCGGTGCAAAGATACAAATAAATTCTGAGAAAGATATATATGGCAAGGAAAATATTCCATTTTATAAGACATACAAACCGAATCACATAGTTGCAACTGTACGTTCCCAAGACTCTTACTGTAGATTGTTATGGTGACAAGAATGCCTTCCGCAAGTCTTTTTCCGACCGCAACAATATCTTGTGGCGGTCGGCGTGAGATATTACTGCGGTCGCCAAAAGAACGTGCGGCAGTCGCCAAAAGAGTTACGGAAAGCCTTCTTAGCAGCATAAGAATAGGGTTCTTGCAGCATCTAGTCCTACGGCAATAACCATCATTTCCGCCATTTGCCCATCTCAGGAATACCACAAAAGCATCATTGGGATTTTCAGCCATCATCAGCACAGCTCATTCATGGACATATAAAGCAAAAGACGAAACAGGCAAGGGTGCACAAATCGACCTCCTAATAGACAGGAATGATGAAACCATCAACCTCTGCGAAATGAAATATACGAATGCGCCATATACTTTGAGCGAAGAGGAAGACCTGAAACTCAGGAACAGGAGAGCCATATTCATCAAAGAGACCGGAACGACAAAATCCGTCTTAACCACAATGATTACAACCTATGGTTTAACTCCAGGTGGATATTCAGACGACATTCACTGCCAAGTAACCATGAAAGATTTGTTTCTATAATACGTGATTAGGAAAACTTGGCAGTTTTTATAAGCCAAAAAGGAGAGGCGAGCTTCACAGCCAGCCTCTCCCGAGAGATTTATAGAAAATGCCACTCATGGCATTCCTATATCTTGATTAAAAATATTATCTATTTTCAAGAATAGCTAGACCAGAATTACTGACCATAGCCAACGTTCTGCTTAATCTGAGGATTAGCATTAATCTCAGACTGTGGAATCGCAGCAATAGCCTTGAAGTTATCACGGTCGAAAGACTGAGCTTCCTTACTCAAGGTCTTGTGCCAGCCCTTGTCAGCATCGCTTGTATAACGAACGATAGTTTCGTTGCAACGCAAAGCATCAAAGTAACGCTGACCCTCACCAATCAACTCCTTACGACGCTCTATCAAAATGCGATCGAGAGTGATGTCTGACTCTGTTGCCAAAGCAGAAGCTGAAGTTGTACGGTTCTTTACCAAGTCGTTGAGATATTCCACAGCCTTAGCCTTAGCATTGGTGCGGAAAGCACACTCTGCAGCTGTAAGATATACCTCAGACAAGCGAATGATAGGAATGATAGTAACGTTACGAAGGTTACCACCCTGACCACGAAGCTTGTTCAGATAAACCTTGTTGGTGCCATACGCTGCAACTTCCTTATCAGCTGTAGCTGGCAAGAACATATCGTTACGAACATCATTTGCATCAGCAGACAACATATCTACGAACTTCTTGGTTGCAACCATCTCCTTATATCCATCTCTTCCCTGAAGGTTACCAATACCATTCAAGTCATTGTTATCTGTAGAACCAGATACATTCAAGCGGAATAAGAACTCACTCTCATTAGGAGTACCAGCATCCCATGCCTTGAAATATTGGTCACGAGTCCACAATTCTGCACCAGAGTTCTTGATGATATCCTCTGCTGTAGCAAGCGCATTGGTATAGTCACCCATGTTCAGATATACACGAGAAAGGATAGCCTTGGCACCCCATACAGATACATAACCAGGCTCTGTCTCTGTGGTGAGCGCACCTGATTTGATAGCCTCATCCAAGTCCTTAACAACTTGGTCATAAACTTCCTTAACTGTGCTACGAGCAGGCTTTGCACCAGACTCCAACACCTCTGTCACCAATGGAACGCCCAAAGAAGCGCCCTGGTCCTCTGTATATGGCTTACCATAGATTCTCACGAGGTCGAAATGAGCTAATGCACGAAGAACCAATGCCTCAGCAGCATACTGATCGATAACATCTCCATTCTCAGCCTCATCAGACAACGCTCCACTTTTTGCAGCAGCGATGATACGATTTGCACGACCAATAACAATGTATGGAGACTGCCAAGAAACAGTCTGTGTATTGAACTCAGACGCTGTCTGATAATTCATATCGTAATAGAAACTTGCACGGTTAGAACCACCAATATTATTGTACTGATAGTCATCACCAGCATGAACGTCTCCATAAACGAAGAATTGCTGACCATAATAGTCAACCATGCTACTTGTACCCTTTAAAGCCTTGTACATACCTGTTCTAGCCGCAGCCAAATCAGAGCTATTAGTCAAGGCTGCATCTGCATCAGCACCATCAGAAGGAACAACATCCAACCAATCGTTACCGCAAGATGAAAGGCTGGCTGCCAAAATAGCGCAGCCCATTACCTTATATATTGATTTTAATACTTTCATTGTATTTCGTTCTTTTATAAATTAGAAACTAAGTTCGATACCAAATGTATAAGTTCTCAAAGCTGGCATTTCGAATGTACACAAACCATCAGCTGGTGTCTCTGGATCAACATAAAGATCTTTAGACTTCCAGGTCAACAAGTTGTTGGCTGAGAAATATACACGTGCCTTGCTTATACCGAAATGGCTAGTCCACTCCTTTGGTGCAGAGAAACCTAAAGTAAGGTTCTTGACACGGAGATAGTCGTTTGGCATCAACCAGCGAGAAGAGTTCACACGCTTTCCATAAGCAGCCTGGAACTTAGGCAACTTAGCATTGTCACCTGGCTGCTGCCACATATCCTCCAACTTATAATAAGAAGGAATGGCACCATAAAGCGAGTAAGTACCACCATTATCGTGCAACCATGTAGCATAATCGTAAGAATCGCCACCCAACTTGTAAGTCAAAGTGAAATTGAAATCGATAAACTTCCACTTAATGAAGTTAGAGAAACCACCCTCAATAGCAGGGTCATGCTTTCCTACGATAACCTGGTGAGCCTCTGCAACGTTAGTAGTTGTCTTACGAGCGTTCTCAGTACCATCATTGATATAGTAACTCTCCAAACCTGTCTGAGGGTCAACGCCTGCATACTCATACATATAGTAAGAATAGTAAGGCTCACCAACCTTATGAATCATCAAGCCACTAATAATCTGATCATCATCACCTGTCAACTCAGTAACCTTGTTAGAGTTGTGACCGAAGTTCAGAGAAGTAGTCCAAAGGAAGTCCTTCTTCTGAATGTTGGTAGAAGAAATGGTCACCTCAATACCTTGGTTACGCATAGAACCTACATTCTGAGCCATGGTAGCCAACAGAGAAGAATCATCATAGTAACCTGGAATCATTGAGATAGGACGGTTCATAATCAAATTGGATGTATTACGTACGTAGTAATCCAATGTTACAGAGATACGGTTGAGGAATGTCAAGTCAAGACCAAAGTTCCAAGCCTTGTTCTGCTCCCACTTCAAGTCCTTGTTGGCTACACCAATGATACCCATACCATTGCTACCATTGTAGTACTCACCATACTTATAAAGGTTCATATAGTTGTACAAGCCAGAAGGAAGAGTACCATTCACACCGTATGATACACGGAGCTTACCATCACTCAAGATGTTCTTGATAGGCTCCACAAACTTCTCTGCACCAAAGCGCCAAGCACCAGATACAGACCAGAACGAACCCCAACGATTCTCACGTGCCATACGAGAACTACCATCACGACGATAGCTTACACCAGCATAATACAAATCGTTATAGTTGTAGTTGACACGACCCAAGAAAGAAGTCATCTTTGAGTCATACTTGTAACTCTGCATAGAGGTATCGCCAGAGTTAGCGAACTCATACAAGTTGCCAGGGTAGTCTGTACCAGAAGCGTATGAGTTGTTGTTATGCCATGCCTCTGTCTCGAAACCAAGCAAAGCATCCACATTGTGGGCACCAAAAGACTTATTGTATGTCAACTGTGTCTGAGTGTTCATGGTTGTCCACTCATTGTAAGTACGCTGCATCACACCATTTGAGCCAGAGCCATTGCCACAGTACTTATCCCAAAGCACATCCTCTGTAGAGTTGATGTAGTCGTAAGCTACCTTCTCACGCAACTTCAAAGCATCCCAAATGTTCCACTCCAAAGCAAGAGTGCTATAAGAACGAGTCGTGTTGGTTTTATCAGACATGTGCTGGTTCTCGTAGATAGGGTTATAACCATTGTTATAAGCACCATCTGTCTCTGTCAACAAATTGCCATTCTTATCATAGATTGCATTAGAAGGACCAAGGAACCATACCGCACTTGCAATAGCACCAGCAAAAGAAGCACCACCATCCATGGCAGAATTCTGATGCATAGATGAAATCAAAGAGCTAGCATCCAACTTGAACTTACCGAAACGATGGCTTACGTTGAAGTTACCAGTCATACGCTCCAAGCCAGAACGGTCCACAATACCATTCTGCTTAGCATAAGACAAAGAAGCATAGAACTTAGTCTTATCATTACCACCATTTACACTTGCCTGATAGTTCTGGTTTGTTCCATTTTTGAAAAGAGCATCACGCCAGTTAGCCCAACCATTCTCAGGCTTTCCTGCGATACCATCAATCTCTGAATCGGCAAAAGCTGCAGCAGAGGCATCAGTAGTACCATCAATATTATCAAAAGCATAGTTTTTCAAACCTTGATAAATCAAGGCACGACGATCATCACCACTCAAAGTTGGGCGGTAGTTGATAGCCATATTAGAGAAACCCCAGTCGCTGCGGAAATCAACCTGAGTTTTGCCAGCCTTACCACTCTTGGTTGTGATAACGAGCACACCGTTGGCTGCACGTGAACCATACAATGAAGCAGCGGCTGCATCCTTGATAACTGTGATAGACTCGATGTCATTGCTATTCAATGTAGAAAGCGCATTGGTACCAGAGCCATTGTAACCAGTACCAGTCTCACCATCATTGAAACCACTCAAGTTACCAGAGTTCATTGGAGTACCATCAATCACAATCAATGGATCGTTACCTGCATTAATAGAACCCATACCACGAATACGGATATAGTTCATTGCACCTGGCTGGCCAGAGAAAGAAGAAATAGAAACTCCTGGGATATTACCAGAAAGCTTATCTTCAACAGAAAGTGAAGGAACATCACTCAACTTAGCTGTTGACATGGAAGCAGCAGCACCTGTAAATGAGGATTTCTTGAAGTTACCATAACCAGTAACAATCACCTCGTCCAGGGTTTTGTTGTCAGAAGTCAAAGCAATCTTCATGTTAGAACTTGCTTTAACAGTTTGTGGATTCATACCTATATAGGTAATCACCAACTTGGAGCCGGCTGGAACATTCAAACTGAAGTTTCCATCGACGTCCGTAACAGTACCCGTATTAGTACCAGCTACCTTGATTGATGCGCCAATAACAGGCTCACCATCCTCTGAAGCTACTACCTTACCGGTAACAGATGTTTGGGCAAAGGCTACTCCACAACTGAGAATTGCACCCCCACAAATAAAGCGATTCTTTTAAACATAATCTCTCTCTTTATTAGATAAAATTATAATAATCGCCTGCAAAATTATGACTTTTTACGGATATTTGCAAATATTTTGAAAGAAAAATGCAATAACTACCCGAAAAAAGTCACTTTTAACACGCTAAGTACCGTTTTTGTATCAATATTTCCACCATTTCCATGTCTTTTCTATAAATCTGACAGGGAGAGCAAAAAGAAGATAGAGAGGAATGTTAGTAGTCTTTGCCTCCTCATTACGCTCATAAGGGATCACATTTTCGGCACGAGTTAGTTTATTCTAAGACATTAGGTTCCCTTGCCTTATCTCAAAAAAGAAGGGGAGAAATGCACTTTTTCCTTAAAAAACTTGCGTATATTGCACATTTTTTGTAATTTTGCGCACGATTTCAACGGCATGGGTGAAAACTAGCAGTTTTACACCTTATTATATATATAAGCAGCCGTTATTATAAACAAAAGTATTAAGATAACAATGACTCACAATTTGTTAAAAGGCAAGCGTGGCATCATCTTCGGTG
>URLG01000091.1 GCA_900548535.1 Candidatus Segatella intestinihominis
TTCTCTCCTTGCTTCCATTTACATAGAAGACTGTCTTGAAAGTGCATCTCATAATCCTTACTTTTTTGTTCGGTGCAAAATTAAACTATGAGAGCTGCATGGCAAAACCAAAACTTACGCAGAATGGGGAAATATGAACCGCCACCGTTAAAAATGCTTATTAGGGCGTTTCTGAGAGGTAATGATTTGAAAGCGTTTCTACTTCTCTAATCTGCTTTTTTCTCATATCCTTGTCACTGCCAACTAAAGCCAATGACTGCCACAACCACTTGAAACTCAATATAAAAGCATCATTCTGCTATCTCTTGCTTTTTTAGGCGTTCTTTTTAGAAAAAAAATATGAAAAAGGTAATATTTCTCGCAGCAGCAGTATTTTGCCTCGCTGCCTGTAGCACTGAGGATGATATGACAACTCAGTATAATGACAATATAGTACGTATAGGTTCTGCAACAGTGGCAGGGACTGTCCAGTCACGTGTTAACTCCATCGACAATGGAGATTCTTTCGAAGATGGTGACGAGATTCCCTTGGTTAATGAAAGTCGCGATGACTTAAATGAGGATGTCTATGCCTATAATCAGTTGGCATGGACAGCCAAAGGAGATGGAGAGTATTGGAAAATTGGTGGAGAGAACATTTTCAAGGCTCAATATCCTGCCAATCGTAACTTTTGGGATATTATGGATCAGAGCACAATAGAAAAGTTGAGCTTGGCGGATTGGATGGAAGCATCTGTGTCGGCGAAAAAAGGAAATGACATCTCACTTTCTTTCTCTCATCAGCGTGCAAAGGTTATCATTAACTGTGATTTTTCTGGATATGTAGGAAAAACTGTTACAATGACAGAGCCTAAAATATGGAATAATTTCAGAATCACTCCATATTGCTCAAATAATCAGCTGATTGCTATTCTCAATCCAAAGCCAGAATGCGTTTATTCTGACGACGATAAATTCATTGAGCTGAAAGTAAATGGCATAACATATACGGTCTATGCAAATGATTTTTTAAAGAATACAGGATTGGAAGAAGGAAAGGTTTATACTTTTAACTTGACTATCACTAATAAGGAAATGACCATCAGCACAGTTGATGTGAAAGATTGGACGGGAAATGCTTTGGAAGAGGTTCTGGCTATAGCAGCAATAGTCGATGCTTCTAACCATTCCATTAGTACTTATGAGCAAAACCAGTTGAATGCCGACTTTGTAAAAAAGGCTTTTGGGGAAGAAACTGAGCTTTCAATCGTTGGTCCAATGGGTGATACAGACTTTTCTGTACTTAAGAAGTATCTCCAGAGTCTTGACGAAAGTTCACGTATTAGTTTGGATTTATCTGATGCTAGCGTAACGGAGATTCCCCAAGAAGCTTTTAAGAATGTTAATACAATAAAGACTATAAAACTGCCAAAAACTGTAAGAATAATAAAGCGAGCTGCATTCTATGGCTGTACGAATCTGAATGTGCTAAATCTCTCTGAGCTGAATAGTCTTGTGGAAATTGGCGAGTCTGTTTTTTCAAATATAGCTTTGACGGGCGAAGTCATACTGCCAAGGCTCTAAGGTGAGCTCTGCTTCAACATATCAGTTGCAATATAAATATTGTTGTCATGTCTATCAGTTTTAATGTTTACTCATCTAGAATGAGACTATTCGGATGCAAAAGTACAAATAATATTCGGAAAACGATACAAAATATCTTATTTTTAGCATAAAATTACGAATTGTATTATCTTTTGCTGAATATGCTAGCAAAGTGTAAGCAAAAAGGAATTGCTAGCTTTTGATTTGTTATATGCCGTGTAAATGTAGTACAAAATGTAAGTAAACATTCTTTTATTCTAGCAAAAAGTTGTAATTTTGCAGCCGAAACATAACATTATGTTAGAAATAACCGTAAAAGAAAGGAAAAGATATTATGTGTGGAATCGTATCAATCTTCAATATTCAGGAGCAAACGCCTGAATTGCGACAGCAAGCGCTACGTATGAGTCAGAAGATTCGCCATCGCGGACCAGACTGGAGCGGAATCTATTGTGGTGGTTCGGCTATCCTCGCACACGAGCGTCTGAGCATCGTTGACCCTGAGAGTGGTCGCCAACCTCTGTTCGCACCCGACAAGAAACAGGTGCTTGCCGTAAATGGTGAGATCTATAATCACCAGGATATCCGTGCTCGCTTCGCCGATACCTACCAGTATCAGACGGGCAGTGACTGCGAGGTGATTCTCTCGCTCTATCGTGAGATGCGTGAAGATACCGATTTCTCCACCTTAATATATAAAGGAGAAGATGCCGTGCATGAGCGCATCTGCCAGATGCTGGAGCAACTGAATGGTATCTTTGCCTTTGCCCTCTATGATGTGGAGCGAGATGAATTCTTGATAGCTCGTGACCCTATCGGCGTAATACCGCTTTATATAGGTTACGACAAGGACGGCAAGGTGATGGTTGCCTCAGAGCTGAAAGCGCTCGAAGGTCAGTGCGACCACTATGAGCCATTCCTCCCAGGACATTATTATTATAGCAAGACTCCTGGCATGAAGCGTTATTATACTCGCGATTGGTTCGAGTATGCTGCCATGCAGAAGAAATATCAGATAGATGACAACAAGAAGGCTACCCAGCAGCTCGCTGATGCAGAGCCACAGGAGAAGGCTGCCGTAGCCGAGATACATGATGCACTGGAAGCATCAGTGAAGCGCCAGTTGATGAGCGATGTGCCATACGGTGTGCTCCTCAGCGGTGGTCTCGATTCTTCTGTCATCTCTGCCATCGCCGAGAAATATTCCACCACCCGAGTGGAGAATGGTGGCGAGACCAAGGCTTACTGGCCACGTCTTCACTCCTTCGCCGTAGGCTTGAAGGGAGCACCTGACTTGGCAAAGGCTCGATTGGTGGCTGAGCACATCGGCACCGTGCATCACGAGATCAACTATACCATTCAGGAGGGTCTGGATGCCATTCGTGATGTCATCTACTTCATTGAGACCTACGATGTAACCACCGTCCGTGCATCTACCCCAATGTATCTCTTGGCTCGTGTCATCCGAAGCATGGGCATCAAGATGGTTCTCTCTGGCGAGGGTGCCGACGAGGTGTTTGGTGGTTACCTCTACTTCCACAAGGCTCCAGATGCAAAGGCTTTCCACGAGGAAACCGTCAGAAAGCTGGGCAAACTCTATATGTACGACTGCTTGAGAGCCAACAAGAGCCTTGCTGCTTGGGGCATCGAAGGTCGTGTTCCTTTCCTCGACAAGGAATTTCTGGACGTAGCGATGGGTATGAACCCTGTATTGAAGATGTGTCCAGACAAGACCATCGAGAAAAAGGTGGTAAGAGAGGCTTTCGCCGACCTGCTGCCAGAGGAAGTGGCATGGCGACAGAAGGAGCAGTTCTCGGATGGCGTAGGATATTCTTGGATTGATACCCTGAAGCAAATCACTGCATCAGCCGTGAGCGATGAGCAGATGGCACATGCAGCCGAGCGATTCCCTATCAATCCTCCACAGAACAAGGAGGAGTATTATTATCGCTCCATCTTTGCCGAGCATTTCCCAAGCGACAGTGCCGCCCGCAGTGTGCCAAGTGTACCAAGCGTGGCATGTTCTACAGCTGAGGCACTGGCATGGGATGCCTCCTTCAAGAATCAGAACGATCCAAGCGGAAGAGCCGTGGCAGGCGTTCACGAACAAGCATATAAGTAAAGAATAAATAACCGATAAAACGAACAAGAAATGGAAAAAGGATTGTACAGTTCAGCCTATGAGCACGATGCGTGTGGTGTAGGTATGGTGGTTAACATCCACGGAAACAAGAGTCATGAGCTTGTGGACAATGCCTTGAAGGTACTTGAGAACATGCGCCACCGTGGCGCTGAGGGTGCTGACAACAAGACGGGTGATGGAGCTGGTATCATGCTCCAGATTCCACACGAGTTTATTCTTCTTCAGGGTATCCCTGTCCCAGAGAAGGGAAAATATGGTACAGGTCTTGTCTTCTTGCCTAAGGACGAGAAGAAACAGCAGGACATCCTCTCCATCATGATCGAGGAAATCGAACGTGAGGGACTCCAGTTGATGCACCTTCGCAATGTGCCTACCAACCCTGACTGTCTCGGTGAGGCAGCCCTCAGTAATGAGCCTGCCATCAAACAGCTTTTCATCACTGGCGTTACTGATGATAAGGTGCCTGTATTCGAGCGCACCCTCTATCTCATCCGCAAACGCATCGAGAAACGTATCACCGATCCAGATTTCTATATCTGCTCGTTGTCTAATACGAATATTGTATACAAGGGTATGTTGAGCAGCCTCCAGTTGCGTCAATATTATCCTGACTTGACCAATAGTTACTTTACCAGCGGTTTGGCTTTGGTTCACTCTCGCTTCTCTACCAATACCTTCCCTACATGGAGTTTGGCTCAGCCTTTCCGTCTCCTCTGCCACAATGGTGAGATCAACACCATCCGTGGTAACCGTGGATGGATGAAGGCTCGTGAGAGCGTGTTGAGCAGTGAGGCTCTGGGCGACATCCGAGAGATTTCTCCTATCGTTCAGCCTAATATGAGTGATTCTGCCAGCCTCGACAATGTATTCGAGTTCTTCGTGATGAGCGGATTGTCTTTGCCTCATGCCATGGCAGTGATGTTGCCAGAGAGCTTCAATGATAAGAACCCTATCTCTGAAGACCTAAAGGCATTCTATGAGTATCACTCTATCTTGATGGAGCCATGGGATGGTCCTGCTGCTTTGCTCTTCAGCGATGGCCGCTTTGCCGGTGGTATGCTCGACCGTAATGGTCTGCGCCCTGCCCGCTACACCATCACCAAGAACGATATGATGGTAGTGGCATCCGAGGTGGGTGTGATGGACTTCGACCCAACTGAGATTGCTGAGAAGGGACGCCTCCAGCCTGGTAAGATCCTCTTGATTGATACTCAGGAAGGCAAGATATATTATGATGGTGAGATCAAGGAACGCCTTGCCACCGCTCATCCTTACCGCCAGTGGTTGAACACCAACCGTATTGAGTTGGAGAAACTGCGCAGTGGGCGAAAGGTGGAGAATGGCATCGAGAACCTGACTCGCAACGAACTCGAATTTGGATTTGGCGAGGAAGACATCGACGGTACCATCATTCCAATGGCTACTAAGGGGCAGGAGCCTACAGCATCTATGGGTAACGATACTCCACTTGCCGTGCTCAGCGACCAGCCACAGATTTTTTTCAACTACTTCCGTCAGCAGTTTGCACAGGTTACCAACCCTGCCATCGACTCTATCCGTGAGAACCTCGTGATGAGTCTTACCGAGTATATCGGTCGTGTCGGCTCAGGCATCCTGAATCCAGACGAGAGCAACTGCAAGATGGTGCGCTTGCCACATCCTATCTTGACCAATACCCAGCTCGATATTCTTCAGAATATCCGCTACAAGGGCTTCAACACCGTCAAGCTCCACATGCTTTTCGAGACCGCCAAGGGCGAGGAAGGCCTGCATGAGGCACTCGACAACCTCTGCAAGGAGGCAGAGAAGAGTGTGGATGATGGATACAACTATATCATCTTGAGCGACCGTGGTGTGGATGAGACCCATGCTGCCATCCCATCATTGCTCGCCGTGAGCGCCGTTCACCATTACCTCATTGATGCTGGTAAGCGTGTACAGACTGCCCTCATCGTGGAGAGTGGTGAGATACGTGAGGTGATGCACGCCGCCCTCTTGTTGGGTTATGGTGCATCAGCCCTCTGCCCTTACTTGACCTACGCTGTACTCGACGACCTCGTAAAGCGTGGCAAGATTCAGGAGGATTACCATACAGCTGAGCAGAACTATATCAAGGCAGTGAAGAAAGGCTTGTTCAAGATTATGGCTAAGATGGGTATCTCTACCATCCGTAGCTATCGTGGTGCCAAGATATTCGAGAGCATCGGATTGTCTGAGAGCCTCTTGAAGAACTACTTCGGTACAGAGGTGAGCACCATCGGCGGTATCGGTTTGGAGACCATCGCCCGTGATGCCATCCGTCTGCACGACAAGGCATTCGCTGCCAAGAAGCTCGACTTCCTGCCAAGCATGGGACAGTTCCACTATCGTAAGGATGGTATCAAGCATGCTTGGAACCCTGAGACTATCGCCACCTTGCAGCTCGCTACTCGCAAGGGCGACTATGAACTCTTTAAGAAATATACACATCTCGTTGACGATAAGCAGGAGCCTATCTTCATCCGTGACTTCTTCGGTTTCCGCAAGAATCCTATCTCTATCGACAAGGTAGAGCCTGTGGAGGAAATCGTAAAGCACTTCGTTACCGGTGCGATGAGCTTCGGTGCCCTCTCCAAGGAGGCTCATGAGGCAATGGCACTTGCCATGAACGCTCTCGGTGCAAGAAGCAACACTGGTGAAGGTGGTGAGGACAATGAGCGCTTCCACGCTACCGTGGATGGCATCAGCCTCTCCAGCAAGACCAAGCAGGTGGCTTCTGGTCGATTTGGTGTGACAACAGAATATTTGGTCAATGCTGAGGAAATCCAAATCAAGGTGGCACAGGGTGCTAAACCAGGTGAAGGTGGTCAGTTGCCTGGCTTCAAGGTCAATGAGGTCATCGCCAAGACCCGTCACTCTATCCCTGGCATCAGCTTGATTTCTCCTCCACCTCATCACGACATCTATAGTATCGAGGACTTGGCTCAGCTCATCTTCGACCTCAAGAACGTGAACCCTAAGGCTGCCATCTCTGTCAAGCTTGTGGCTGAGAGTGGTGTGGGTACCATCGCTGCCGGTGTGGCTAAGGCGAAGGCCGACCTCATCGTTATCTCTGGTGCCGAGGGTGGTACGGGTGCCAGCCCAGCATCTAGTATGCGATTCGCTGGTATCTCTCCTGAGATAGGACTCTCCGAGACCCAGCAGACCTTGGTGAAGAACGGTCTTCGTGGACAGGTTCGCCTCCAGGTGGATGGTCAGTTGAAGAGTGGTCGTGATGTCATCTTGATGGCATTGCTCGGTGCTGAGGAGTTCAGCTTTGGTACTGCAGCCCTCATCGTATTGGGCTGTGTGATGATGCGTAAATGTAATTTGAATACCTGTCCTATGGGCGTGGCAACACAGGATCCTAAGCTCCGTGCCCACTTCCGTGGTAGCTATAAGTACCTCATCAATTACTTCCGCTTTATGGCAGAGGAGGTACGTGAGTACTTGGCTGAGATGGGTTATACATCTTTGAATGATATCATTGGTCATACCGAACTCATCGTTCGCAAGAGTGCTGCCGAGGTATTGCTTACTGAGGGCGAGAATACTCTGGAGCCAGAGGTGGCTAAGAGCATTGAGGAGAAGGCTGACTTGCTCGACTTCTCTCGTCTTTTGCATCGTGAGGCTGGTCATGGTTCTCTCTACCATACCACCGCCCAGATTCATGATCTCGACAATGTGCTCGACCAGCAGTTGATTCGTGGTGCTCAGAGTGCCATCGAGAAGCAGGAAGAGGTGAACCTCGACTTCGCCATCAAGAATACCGACCGTGCCGCTGGTGCTATGCTCAGCGGTTTGATAGCCGAGAAGTATGGTGAGGCTGGTTTGCCAGACAAGACCGTGAACGTGAAGTTCAAGGGTTCTGCAGGTCAGAGCTTCGGAGCCTTCTTGGTGAAGGGCGCCGATTTCAAGTTGGAAGGCGAGACCAATGACTATTTCGCTAAGGGTCTTTCTGGAGGTCGTATTTCCATCCTTCCTCCTATCCGCAGCAATTTCTCTGCCGAGGACAATATCATCGCTGGTAACACAGGTCTCTATGGTGCCACAAGTGGTGAACTTTACATCAACGGTAAGGTGGGTGAGCGCTTCGGTGTGCGTAACTCGGGTGCCATCGCCGTCATCGAGGGTGCAGGCGACCACTGCTGTGAGTACATGACCGGTGGACGTGTGGTAGTGCTCGGTGAGACAGGTCGCAACTTTGCCGCTGGTATGAGTGGTGGTGTGGCTTACGTCTGGGACAAGAACCACAACTTCGACTACTTCTGTAATATGGATATGGTGGAGATCAACCTCGTCGAGGACAGCACCTATCGCAAGGAGTTGCATGAGTTGATTCGCCAGCACTATCTCTACACAGGCAGTAAGTTGGCTCGCACCATGCTCGATGATTGGAATCACTACGTAGAGGACTTCATACAGGTAGTGCCAATCGAATACAAGCGAGTACTGCAGGAAGAGCAAGTAAAGAAGTTGCAGCAGAAGATTGCTGATATGCAGAGAGACTATTAAATAATTAAGAATTAATAATTAAGAATTAATAATTGCCTGCCGAGGTTATGGGATGCTATTTCTTTTGGAAGGACTATGGGGCGTATGCCTAATTATTAATTCTTAATTATAAATTATAAATTAAAACAGCGATGGGAAATCCAAAAGCATTTTTGACTATACCACGCAAGGAAGCGGGTTATAGACCAATTCACGATAGAATCCTCGACTTTGGCGAGGTAGAACAAACATTGAATAGTAACGACCGCCGTCAGCAGGCGAGCCGTTGTATGGACTGCGGTGTGCCTTTCTGCCACTGGGCTTGTCCTCTGGGCAACAAGGCTCCTGAGTGGAATGACGCCCTCTACAAGGGCGACTGGGAGTTGGCTTACCGCCTGCTCAACAGTACCAATGACTTCCCTGAGTTCACAGGTCGTATCTGTCCTGCACTCTGCGAGAAGGCTTGTGTCCTCAATTTGATGGATCACGAACCTACCACCAACCGTGAGGATGAGTGTGCCATCGTAGAACATGCCTTCCAGGAGGATTATGTGCATGTGGAGTTGCCTGAGCGCAATGGCAAGACGGTAGCTGTGATTGGTGCAGGTCCTGCCGGATTGGTAGCTGCTAACCAGTTGAATCATAAGGGATATAAGGTAACGGTATTTGAGGCTCGTGAGAACGCAGGCGGTCTGTTGAGATATGGTATTCCAAACTTCAAACTCAACAAGATTATCATCGACCGTCGTCTCCATCTCTTGGAGGAAGAGGGCATCGAGTTCAAATATAATCAGAAAATAGATGTCACCAAGTTGCCAGAGGGCTTCGATGCCTATGTGGTATCTACTGGTACTCCTACAGCTCGCGACCTGAAGATTCCAGGACGTGAGTTGAAGGGTGTCTATTTCGCCCTCGAACTTCTCTCTCAACAGAACAGAGTGTTGGCAGGCATGGAGTTCTCCAAGGATGAGCGCGTTACATGCAAGGGCAAGGATGTCTTGGTCATCGGTGGTGGTGATACCGGTTCAGACTGTATCGGTACAGCGCATCGCCAGGGGTGCAAGAGTGTTACCCAGATTGAGATTATGCCTAAGCCTGTGGAGGGACCAGAGGATCCTAAAAATCCATGGCCTAACTGGCCTCGCACTCTCAAGACCACATCCAGCCATGAGGAGGGATGTACTCGCCGTTGGAACATCAACTCCTTGGAGTTCTTGGGTAAGAATGGCAAGTTGACCGGTGTCAAGGTACAGCAGATAGACTGGAAGCCAAATCCAGAGGGCGGTCGTCCACTGATGGTACCAGCAGGTGAGCCGGAGATTATCAAGGCTGAGGCAGTGTTCTTGGCAATGGGTTTCTTGAAACCACAGCAGCCAGAGTTCGCCGAGAACGTGTTCGTGGCAGGTGATGCCGCCAATGGTGCATCTCTCGTAGTACGTGCCATGGCAAGCGGCAGAAAGATAGCTGCACAGGTAGATAAGTTCTTAAGCAAATAAATTATCGGTTATTTTTAACTATAAGTGTAGGGTGGCAGACCTTGTGATGAGGTTTGCTACCCTTTTTAGTTTTCTTTCTCTTTTACGTTCGCGCGTATATATAATAAGGTGTATTGTAGCCTTAAAACGTACCGAAGTGTTAAAATACTGTTAATTTCCAAACTTTTTTCTGGAAATATTTGGTGGATTGCCGAAAAGTTTATACCTTTGCACTCGCTTTTGAGAAATACACTTTCTCTTAGCAACGAAAGAAAGAGTTCTTTGAAAGATTTTACATAAACAGACAAGTAGTACAAGAAGCG
>URLG01000092.1 GCA_900548535.1 Candidatus Segatella intestinihominis
ATGCCTGCCTGTCACGCAGGAGGTCACGAGTTCGAGTCTCGTACGCACCGCAGAAGCCTCTAAGATGAGAATCTTGGAGGCTTTTCTGTTTTTGTTCACTTCCTGTTTCTTACTTCTGTCTCTTGACTGATAATGTTATTTCTATGTTAAGGTTAGCTTTTTATTTTGTCATCTCCCCAATTTGCAGTATCTTTGCAACATAAAGAAAGAATTAACAAGAGAGATCATGATAATCATTATAACGATTTTGGCTTACTTCTGTGTGTTGTTGCTCTTCAGTCACATCACATCCAGAAAGGCTGGTAGCAATGAGGCCTTCTATAGGGCTAATCGTCGCTCACCATGGTATATGGTGGCGTTTGGCATGGTGGGGGCATCCATCTCTGGTATCACTTTCGTCAGTGTGCCAGGCATGGTCATCCGTTCGGATATGACCTATCTACAGATGTGCCTGGGCTTCATCGTGGGCTATTTTCTGGTGGCTTTCCTCTTGCTGCCTGTGTATTATCGCTATAATCTCACCACGATCTATAGCTATTTGCAACAAAGATTGGGCAAGCGTTCTTACAAGACGGGTGCCTCGTTCTTCCTCCTCTCTAAGATGACGGGAGCAGCAGTGCGCTTCTTTGTGGTGTGCATCCTGCTACAGCGGTTTGTGCTCGATGGGGTGGGTGTTCCGTTCTGGGTTACCGTGCCCGCCATGGTGCTGCTCATTTGGCTTTATACCCGCAAGGGCGGCATCAAGACTTTGGTGTGGACTGACTCTTTTCAGACCACCTGTATGTTTGTGGCACTTATCCTGATTATCTATCAGGTGATGTCCATGCTAGGCTTGTCGCCATCCGAAGCGGTGGCAGCCATCTCGCACGATGCCCACTCTCAGGTCTTTGTCTTCGATGACTGGATGTCGCGCCAGAATTTCTGGAAGCAGTTCCTGAGCGGTGTCTTCGTGGTCATCGTGATGACGGGATTGGACCAGGACATGATGCAGAAGAATCTTACCTGCAAGTCGCTTCGTGAGGCGCAGAAGGATATGTGTACGTATGGTTTTGCCTTTGTGCCCGCCAATCTGCTGTTTCTCTCGCTTGGTGTCTTGCTCATGATGTTGGCACAGAAGCAGGGCGTGGCTCTGCCAGAGGCTCCTGATGATTTGCTGCCTATGTTTGCTGCATCTGGAGCGATGGGCACGATGGTGGTGGTGCTCTTCACCATCGGCATCGTGGCGGCAAGTTTCTCCAGTGCCGACTCGGCATTGACAGCCATCACCACCAGTCTCTGTGTGGATATTCTTGGCAAGCGTGATGACGTAAAGCTTCGCAAGCGTATGCATTTGGCTGTGGCATTGGTGTTCATGCTCTTCATCATCGCCTTCAAGGCACTCAACTCGACGAGCGTCATCGATGCCATCTACATCCTCTGCTCGTATACCTATGGACCGCTGCTGGGTCTCTTCGCCTTCAGCCTCCTGACCAAGCGTGGCGTCAACAACCGCTACACGCCCTGGGTGTGCATCGCCAGCCCGCTCATATGCTTTGCCATCGACACACTCACCTCGCAGCTAACGGGTTATAAGTTCGGCTACGAGCTCTTGATGCTCAATGGCGCCCTGACCTTCGCAGGACTTTGGGTAGTAAAAAAATAAACCTCAAAATAAACATATAATGAGAACAAAAGTAGTTTTTGCTGCCTTGTTGCTCAGTGCAACAACAGCATTCGCCCAGCAAGCTAATCTGGGCTCTGGCATTGACAAGGCCAACATGGACTTGAGCGTCAAGCCAGGAAATGATTTCTATCGCTATGCCGCAGGCAACTGGATGAAGAACCATCCTCTTGATGCTGAGCATACCGACAATGGTGCTTTCACCGACCTCTATGAGCAGAACCAGAAGCGCATTCAGGACATCATTCTTGAATACGCCTCTAAGCCTCAGCAGAAGGGGTCGCTCGGTCAGAAGATTGGTTCGCTCTACAATCTGAGCATGGACAGTGTGCGCCGCAACAAGGAGGGATGGGCTCCTATCAAGCCTACTCTCGATCGCATCGCTGCCATCAAGGACCGCAAGGAGTACCAGTTGGTAACTGCTCAGCTCGATGCCCGTGGCGAGAGCACGATGATGTATGGCATCGGTGTGGGTGCAGACCTGCGTGATGCTGCCAACAACCTCGTAGAGGCTGATCAGGGTGGTCTTGGTCTCGGTGTGCGCGACTATTATCTCAATGATGATGAGCAGACCGTGAAGATTCGTGAGGCTTACAAGACCTATCTGAAGAGACTCTTCCAGATGGTAGGCAATGACGAGGCTACAGCCCAGAAGAAGATGGAGGCTGTGATGGCCATCGAAACTCGCATCGCCAAGGCTAGCTACAGTCAGGTGGAACTTCGCGACATTGACAAGAACTATCACAAGATGACCTACAATCAGCTCGTTTGTGATTATCCAGGCATCGACTGGGGCAACGTGTTCCTAGCTACCGGTTTCCCTCCATTCAAGGAGATTTGCATCGGACAGCCAGAGCCTATCCATGAGGTGGAAAAGATTCTCGCAGAGGAGTCTCTCGACAACTTGAAGATATATGCTGAGGCTAAGGTTATCAGCGGAGCCACCAACTAGTTGAGCGATGACTTCCGTGCCGTAGCCTTCGAGTTGAGCAAGGTGATGAGCGGTGTTCAGCAGGATCGTCCTCGCTGGAAGCGTGCCGTAAGTACCGTGAGCGGCGTCTTGGGCGAGGCTATCGGTAAGCTCTATGTAGAGAAGTACTTCCCTGAGAGCAGCAAGAAGCGTATGCTTGATTTGGTTCACAACCTCCCGACTGCACTCTCTCAGCGCATCGACGAGGCTACTTGGATGGGTGCTGCTACCAAGGCGCAGGCCAAGGACAAGCTCCAGAACTTCATCATCAAGATTGGTTATCCTGACAAGTGGAAGGACTATAGTGGTTTGCAGGTAGACGACAGCCTCTCTTACTACGAGAACATGGCTAACATCTCTGAATTCTTCCTTAAGGACGAGATTTCTCGCAAGGTGAACAAGCCTGTAGACAAGTCAGAGTGGGGTATGACTCCTCAGACCATCAATGCCTACTATAACCCTACCACCAACGAGATCTGCTTCCCAGCAGCGATCCTTCAGCCTCCATTCTTCGACCCAACAGCCGATGATGCAGCCAACCTCGGTGGTATCGGTGGTGTGATTGGTCATGAGATGAGCCACGGTTTCGACGACCAGGGTAGCCAGTTTGATAAGACAGGTAACCAGCACGACTGGTGGACTCCTGCCGATAAGAAGAACTTCCAGGCTCGTACCAAGGTATTGGTAGTTCACTTCAACAACGTAGAGATTGCTGGTAAGAAGATCAATGGTCAGCAGACTCTTGGTGAGAACATCGGTGACAATGGTGGTTTGAACATCGCCCGCCGTGCTCTCCACAATGTGATGAAGACAGAGAATCTCGGTGTCAAGGATGGTTTCACTCCAGAGCAGCGTTTCTTCCTGTCTTGGGCTCGTGTATGGGCAGGCAATGCTCGTCCTGAGTATCTCCAGTACCTGATGACCGTAGATGTCCACTCTCCAGCAGAGGCTCGTGTTAACGCAGCCCTTCCAATGGTAGATGAGTGGTACAAGGCATTCGGTGTAAAGAAGGGCGATAAGCTCTTCGTTCCAAAGAACAAGCGCGCTCACATCTGGTAAAAAGCTTAGATGTAGCTATTGATTTAATAGCTAAAGAAATAATAGAAGCCCTGTTGGTAATATTGTACAACAGGGCTTTTTTATATTAAAATCACAAAATAATCTCGCAAATCTTTGGTGATTTCAGATAAATATCGTAACTTCGCAGCAGAAATGTAGAATCTTTTAATGAAAAGGACTATGGCAAAGTACATTAACCCTTTTACAGACTGGGGGTTTAAACGTCTCTTTGGTCAAGAATTCAGCAAGGATTTGCTGATAAGTTTCTTGAATGATCTCCTGGAAGGCGAACTTCGTGTGAAGAACGTTACTTTCATGGACAAGGAGCAGTTGCCCCCAACAAAGGATCAGCGAGGTATCATCTATGATGTGTATTGCGAAACCGACACTGGCAAGCGATTCATACTGGAGATGCAAAACAGATGGCAGCCAAACTTCTTGGACCGTTCCATTTGTTATGCCAGTCGTTGCATTGTAGAGCAAGTGGACAAAGGCAAGAAGGAAAATGAAGGGGCTTATAAGTTCTTGCCAATATATACAGTGTGTTTTATGAACTTTACACCTCAAGAAGAGGAAATCAGTAAGTTTAGGACAGATGTGATATTGGCAGACAAGGATAGCCATAAACAAATTTCGGATAAACTTCGCTTCATCTATTTGGCTCTTCCTTATTTCAAGAAAAAGGCAGAGGAATGTGAAAGCGATTTTGATAAATGGATTTATGTATTAAAACATATGGAAGCATTGACAAGAATGCCTTGGACGGCACAGAAGAAGATATTTGAAAAATTGGAAGAGTATGCGGATAGTCATGCTCTCAGCAAAAAGGAGTGGGAGGCTTATGAGAATAGTCTCTGGATAGCTCGTGATAATTTGGCAGCTATGGCTTATGCTGAAAGAAAGGCAATGGAGAAAGGTATGGAGAAAGGTATGGAGAAAGGTATGGAGAAAGGCATTGAGAAAGGCATTGAGAAAGGCATGAAGCTGGAGCATGCAAAATTGCTGAAGACAGCGCATGCTTTATTGTCATCAGGTATGAGCAAGCAGCAGGTGAAAGATATTACTGAACTTTCTGATGAAGAAATCTCCGAACTGGTAAAATCATAATAGAGAATGGTAAGAGAAATCTAATCGGTAGGTATCACAAAATAAGCCCGATATGAACGAATGGTAGTTCATGTCGGGCTTTATAGTTTTAGTGTGATTCCTATATAAGAAAGAATCTTACTTCGTTCCGAAATAGAGGAAGAGCATACCGAGCAATACCAGGAGAAGGTCCACAAACTTCGCCTTCAGGTTCTTCTCGTGGAAGATGGCAGCACCGAAGAGGAAGCTGACGATGACCGAGCCACGGCGAATCATGCTCACGATACTAATCATGGCTCCGGGCAAGCTGAGGGCGTAGAAGTATACGAAGTCGGCAGCCGAGAGGAATATGCTGATGAAGATGATGCTCCAGTGCCAATGGAATGGGGTGGAGTTCTTCTTCGTAGGCCACCATATCATCAAGAGCATCGCTCCCATCAGGAAGCACTGGTAGATGTTGTACCAACTCTGCACGATCATGCGGTCCAAACCTACGCCACCATTCTCAGGTGGTGCCATCAGATACTTATCGTAAAGACCGCTGATGGCTCCGAGCACGGCGGCAAGTACGATGAAGTAGATCCACTTGTTGTGCTTGAAGTCGATGCCCTCCTTCTTGCCGCTGCGGCTGAGCATGGCGAAGGAGATGATGGCTAGGATGACACCTATCCACTGATACAGATTGAGTACCTCGCCATATACCAGCAATGCGCCCACGAGGGTCATCACTGGGCGGGTAGCATTGATAGGCCCCACGATGGTGAGAGGCAGATGCTTCATGCCGAAGTAGCCGAATATCCAACTGCTCAATACGATGAGACTCTTGAGAACGATGTACTTGTGAACTTCCCATCCTCCTTCACCCACATGAAACATCGTGCCGTCGAGCGAGGTGCCCGTATAGCTCAATACGATGAAAGGCAAGAAGATGAGTGATGAGAAAAGCGTGTTCAAGAAGAGCACGGGAATCACTGCGTTACCTGAAAGCGCCTTCTTCTTGAAGGCATCATAAAATCCCAGCAGCGCCGCTGAGAGAAATGCTAATACTAACCACATATTACTTTGAACTTTGAACTTTGACCATTGAACTTTATGATTACTTTGAACTTTGAGCTTTGAACATTGAACTTTATGATTACTTTTACTTTGAACTTTATGATATGGCTTGTCTTGCAACTTATAGGATTATAGCCAATCATAAAGTTCAAAGTTCAAATCTCAAAGTTCAATGTACCCCACGTCTTCCAGGAACAATGCGTTGCCTGGCATGCTTTCGCCCGCATCACTGCGGCTGCCATTGTGCAGGATGTCGAGGAATTGCTCCATCGTGATCTTGCCCCTGCCCACGTCAATGAGTGTGCCCACCACGGCTCTCACCATGTTGCGGAGAAATCGGTTGGCGGTTATCTCGAAGTACCAGGTGGTAGGGGAGGTCTGTACCCATCTAGCTGCCTTCACATGGCAGATGGTGGTCTTGTTGTCGCCGCCCGCCTTGCAGAATGCGGCATAGTCCTCGTGATGCAGGAAATGCTCTGCCGCCTCGTTCATCTTCTCGAAGTCGAGGGGATAGTTCATCTGCAAGGAGTAATGACGCTCAAAGGGGTCCTTCTGCGTATGTATGTAATAATGATAGGTACGCAGGGTGGCAGAGAAGCGGGCATGCATCTCTGGCGAAACCTCTCTTACCTCATATACCGCAATATCGCGTGGCAAGATGCGGTTCAGGCGATACGCCAGCTGGTCAAGGGCCATTGGGAGCTTAGCCTCTTCCTGCCTTTCCGCTTCTTCCGATGAGAAAGTCCAGTCGAAGTGCGCCGCCATGTGTCGGGCATGCACCCCCGTGTCGGTTCTTCCTGCTCCCACCACCTCGATGTCTTTTCTGAGGAGAATGGAGAGGGCACGCTGCAACTCTTGCTGCACCGAATTGGCATTGGGCTGTATCTGCCAGCCGTGATAGTTGGTTCCGTCGTAACCGAAGAATATGAAATATCTCATTTGTTAATTCTCTTAATTCAGGGTGCAAAGTTACGAAAAAATAGTCAAAAATGGTATAATAATACAGAATATTTTCAAAAATGGTACAATCTTGAAAGAAATGTCCGAAAATATTTTGCAATTTGACAATAATTGTGTACTTTTGCCAACGATTTTGTTTAATAGATTATGGCACAGAATATATTCAAGGGCTTAGGAATAGCCCTCATCACTCCATTCAAGGCCGACGGATCGGTCGATTATCAGTCGCTCAAGAGACTGGTAGAGTTCCAAATTGACAATGGTGCAGACTTCCTTTGCATCCTTGCCACTACTGGTGAGGCTCCATGTCTTACCAAGGAGGAGAAAGATAAGATTACAGAACTGGTGAAGGACGTGAACAAGGGTCGCGTCAAGATATTGAAATATTGTGGTGGCAACAATACCGCTGCTGTCGTGGATGAGATCAAGAACTCCGACTGGAGCGGCATCGACGGTATCCTCAGCATCTGCCCTTACTACAACAAGCCTTCTCAGGAGGGCCTGTATCAGCACTTCAAGGCTATCGCAGAGGTGAGTCCACTGCCTATCGTGCTCTACAACGTACCTGGCAGAACGGGTGTCAACATGAAGCCAGAGACCACATGCCGCATCGCTCGCGACTTCCCTAACGTGGTAGCCGTGAAGGAGGCTAGTGGCAGCTTGGAGCAGGTAGACGAGATAATCAAGAACAAGCCAGACAACTTTGAGGTAATCAGCGGCGACGATGCCCTCACATTCTCTATGATTGCGAGTGGCGCAGCTGGTGTTATCTCTGTTATCGGCAATGCGCTGCCTAAGGCATTCAGCCGCATGATTCGCTTGGAGTTCCGTGGCGAGTATGAGCCAGCGCGCAAGATTCATCACTCATTCACCGAGCTTTACAGCCTCCTCTTCGTAGATGGTAACCCAGCCGGTGTGAAGGCATTGCTCAATGACATGGGCTTCATCGATAACGAGCTCCGCCTCCCTCTCGTGCCTACACGCATCGCTACCAAGCAGAAGATGAGCGAGATCTTGAAGACATTGAATATTTAAAATAATAACATCTTGATATACTTACTATGGCAGAAGACAGAAGAATCATTCATGAGATTACCCCGCTGATGGGTAAGGACGTGCTCTATATCGCCGACAGGCATAAGAAGGAGTTCACATACCCGATACATAACCACTCGGTGTATGAGTTGAACTTTGTGGAGAATGCCGCCGGTGTGAAACGCATCGTGGGTGATTCGCAGGAGGTGATAGGCGACTATGACCTCTGCCTCATAACGTCTCCCGACCTGGAGCATGTGTGGGAGCAGAATGACTGCCATAGCGAGGATATCAGGGAGATAACCATACAGTTCGACTTCAGCATGGGCGAGGAGACTCTCTTCGGCAGAAACCCTTACGCCAGCATCACCCGCATGATGCAGCAGGCTAAGAAGGGACTCTGCTTCCCGATGAAGGCGATACTCAAGGTGTATGAGAAGCTAGACACCCTGAGCACGGTGAAGGATGGATTCTATGCCGTGCAGCAGTTTCTCACCATCCTCTATGAGCTCTCTAAATGCGAGGATGCCCGCACCCTTGCCTCCAGCAGTTATGCCAAGGTAACGGTAGAGGACGACAGCCGCCGCATCCTGAAGGTGAAGAACTATATCTCGAAGAACTACATGGACGACCTTCGCCTGCCACAGCTGGCCTCGCTTGCCGGCATGAGCAGCAGTGCGTTCAGTCGTTTCTTTAAGTTGCATACAGGCAGAAACATCAGCGAATACATCATCGACCTGCGTCTGGGCTATGCCGCCCGAATGCTTGTGGACACAGCCAAGAGCATCAGCGAGATAGGTTTCGACTGCGGTTTCAACAACCTCAGCAACTTCAATCGCATCTTCAAGAAGAAGAAAGGATGTTCGCCTAGTGAATTCCGTGAGAACTATCACAAGACACGTATTATTGTATAACTTTGAACTTTGAGGTTCAAACTTTGAGGTTCAAACTCCTTCAACGTAATCGTTTGAGTGAATTTATCGTAAATATTTGTTTGAATTGTGCCGAGTTTCCGATATTTGTTGTATCTTTGCTGCACAATTCAAATGAATATTACAAATAAACATTTAAAAACTACTATAACGATTATGAAGCAATTTATGGATGAAAACTTCCTGCTTGAAACACAGACAGCGCAGGACCTTTTCCACAATCATGCGGCTAAGATGCCTATCATCGATTATCACTGCCACCTCATCCCAGAGATGGTAGCCAATGATCATAAGTTTAAGAGCATTACAGAGCTTTGGCTCGGCGGTGACCACTACAAGTGGCGTGCTATGCGTACCAATGGTGTAGACGAGCGTTTCTGCACAGGTACCGACACTACCGACTGGGAGAAGTTCGAGAAGTGGGCAGAGACAGTGCCTTATACATTCCGTAACCCTCTTTATCACTGGACTCACTTGGAGCTCAAGACTGCCTTTGGTATCGAGAAGCAGCTCAGCCCTAAGACTGCTCGTGAGATTTTCGATGAGTGTAACGAGAAGTTGCAGTTGCCAGAGTATAGCGCTCGTGGCTTGATGCGTCGTTACCACGTAGAGTGCGTTTGTACTACAGACGACCCAATCGATGACCTTCGTTACCACAAGCAGACACGTGAGAGCGGTTTCGAGATCAAGATGATTCCTGCTTGGCGTCCTGACAAGGCTATGAACATCGAGAAGCCAGAGTTCGCTGACTATATGAACAAGCTCGGCGAGGTAGCAGGTGTTACTCTCACCACATTCCAGGATATGGTAGATGCATTGCAGAAGCGTCATGACTTCTTTGCAGAGAACGGTTGTAAGTTGAGCGACCACGGTATCGAGGAGTTCTATGATGAGCCATACACAGATTCTCAGATTGAGACCATCTTCGCTAAGGCTATGCGTGGTCAGCAGCTTTCAGCTCTTGAGATTCGTCAGTACAAGCACGCCTTCTTGAAGGTTTGTGCAGAGATGGATCACGCTGCCGACTGGACACAGCAGTATCACTATGGTGCTATCCGCGACAACAATACATTGATGTACAACAAGCTCGGTGCTGATACAGGTTTCGACTCTATCGGTGAGTTCACCACAGCCAAGGCTATGA
>URLG01000093.1 GCA_900548535.1 Candidatus Segatella intestinihominis
CGCATGCACGGTTCTTGAAGGGGAAAGCGGGGGTAACCCCGCAGACCTACTTAGATATTAATGTATATCATCAACCATTCATACCTAAACTTGAATCGAATATGATGGAACAGAAGAAAAAACTATCCTGGTACTCGCCTTGCGCTATGCTGCTGCTGATGCCGATGACAGTGCATGCCCAGGGAGCCAAGGACAATGCCTTGGAAGCCCTGAGTGGCAAGACGGCTGGTGTCAATGTTACCACCAACGGTCTTGACCGTATGGCTATGCTCAATAGTGTGCGTGTGCGAGGCACCACCTCCATTATGGGTGGCAACGACCCGCTCGTCATCATTGATGGCGTAACTTCTGATGTGGCTACCCTTGCTACCATCTATCCTGCCGACATCGAGAGTTTCACCGTCTTGAAGAATGCCTCCGAGACTTCGCTCTATGGTTCGCGTGGAGCATCGGGTGTCATCCAAGTTACCACCAAGAAGGGCACGGGCAAGGGATTTCAGATATCCTACGAGGGCAACTATGGCATCGAGGCGATGTACAAGAGCATGGAGATGCTCAGTGCTGCCGAGTATGTGGCTGCTGCCCAGAAGTATGGGCTGGAGTACAATGACAAGGGATATGCCACCGACTTCCACAAGGAGATGACTCGCTCTGCCCTGGTGCAAAACCACTATGTGGCTTTCAGCGGAGGCAATCAGCTGAGCAATTACCGTGCCTCCTTCGGCTATATCGACCATAACACCATCATTCGTTCCAAGGGCTATCGCAATCTCGTGGCTAAGATAGATGTGTCGCAGAAGGCTTTTGATGGTAAGCTCACGGGCGATTTCGGCGTGTTTGGGTCTTCCTATAAGAACAATGACATCTTCGACAGCCAGATGCTCTTCTATTCTGCCGATGCCATGAATCCTACCTATCCATACGATAGGCTGAATGGCAGCTATGTGAAGAATGGGGCGGCATCCCAGATCAATCCACCTGCCGCACTGCTCCAGGAGCGCAATGATACCAAGAATATGAACTTCAATGCGCATCTCAAGCTCTCTTACGACATCTTGGACCGCAAGCAGGCTGATACCGCCAAGCCATTCTCTGAGCGTCTGTATCTCACCGCCTTCGGCTCTTATTCCTATTCCTCGAATGAGAACAATCAGTTTTGCCCTACCTGGGTATGGGCGCAGGGCAATCTGTATAGGGGCGAATTTAAGAGTGAGGACTGGCTAGCCAATGTATCGCTCAATTATCATCGCAGCTGGGGCATCCATGCGCTGGGAGCGATGGTGGGCGCAGAGTATCAGAAGAATATCCGTTCGGGCTTCTGGACCTCGGCCAAGGGCATCACCATCAATGACATGTACTATAACAATATAGGAGCCGCTGCCTCCCGACCTTTTGGCGGCACCGACAGCGACTATGCCGACCCTTCGCTTGCCTCCGTGATGGGCAATGTAGACTATACCCTGATGGGCAGATATCAGCTCTCGCTCTCCATGCGTGGCGATGGTTCGTCGATGGTGGCTGATAATCATGCTTGGGGCTTCTTCCCATCCATCTCAGCCTCTTGGGATATGAAGCAGGAGGCTTGGCTCAGCCAGGTGGAGCCCATCGCCATGCTCAAGCTCAAGGCTGGCTATGGACGCTCGGGCAATCTGGGCGGCATCTCCTCCTATACCACGATGAACACGGTGCGCCAGACGGGCATCGTATCCGTCAACAATTCGCCTACCGTGACGTTGGGCGTCATCCGCAACAACAATCCCGACCTCAAATGGGAGACTCGCTCCACCTGGAATGTGGGCATGGACCTGGGCTTGTGGCAGAACCGCCTGGTGCTCACGGCAGAATATTATTACTCCAAGACCACCGATATGCTCTATGCCTACGATGTGCCCGTGCCTCCGTTTGCCTTCGACAAGTTGCTTGCCAACATCGGCTCCATGAGCAATCAGGGCTTGGAGCTAGGCTTCTCCATCACGCCTATCGCCAAGAAGGATATGGAGCTCAACATCAATATGAACCTCGCTTGGCAGAAGAACAAGCTCCTCTCCCTGAGTGGCGAGTATAAGGGCATGCAGATGTCGGCAGCCGATGTTACGGCGATGGGCTGGCTCTCGGGAGCTGGTCAGCATGGTGGCTACAACAATGTGGTATATCAGATCGTGGGCCAACCGCTCGGCGTGTTCTATCTGCCTCACTGCAAGGGCATCGTGGAAGATGGAAATGGCCACTATCGCTATGACATCGAAGATCTGGATCATAACGGAACGGTAGACTTGAGCGATGGCGGCGACCGATACATAGCTGGTCAGGCTACGCCAAAGGTAACGCTGGGTTCCAACATTTCCTTCCGCTATCACGACTGGTATCTCTCGCTCCAGATGAACGGTGCCTTCGGTCATAAGATATTCAATGGCACGGGCTTGGCATACACCAATATGTCGAGCTTTCCCGACTATAATGTGATGAAGGGCGCCCCCGAGAAGAACATCGTGGACCAGAATGTGAGCGACTATTGGCTGGAGAAGGGCGACTATCTCAACTTCGAGAATCTCACCTTGGGTTATGATGTGCCCATCAAGAAGGGCGTGGTGCAGTCGCTCCGAGTGTCGGCTAGCGTTCACAATCTAGCCACCATCACCAGCTATAGCGGTCTGACCCCGATGATCAATAGCTATGTGGTCAATAACACGATGGGCATCGACGATAAGCGCACCTATCCCGTGTTCCGCACCTATAGCATCGGACTGAGTGTACAATTCTAAAAAGATGATTTTTATGAAACGATATTCTATATTATTGGCAGTGGCAGCCTCCGTGCTAGCCCTCTCATCGTGTCTGGACGAGCATCCTAAGGACCAGCTCGAAGAAGACAAGATATACTCCACGGCTTCCGACATCTATGTCAATGCCGTAGCCTCGCTCTATAATTATATAGGTGGAGCCAATGAGAGCGAGGGCATACAGGGCACCTGCCGAGGCATCTACGATTACAATACCCTCACCACCGATGAGGCTATCATCCCTATACGTGGTGGCGACTGGTATGATGGCGGTCTCTGGAATGCCATGTACCAGCACAAGTGGACCGCCGATGATGAGCCGCTTTATGACACTTGGAAGTACATCTACAAGGTTATCGTGCTCTGCAATCGCTCGCTCGATATCATCGATGCCCGTTCACCACTAGGCTCTTCCACGCCAGTCTTGGATGCTTCGGAGGCTAAAGAGTATAAGGCAGAGGTGAGAGCGGTCAGGGCCTTGATGTATTATGAGGCGATGGATATGTTTGGCAGGGTGCCGCTAGTCTTGTCGACGATGGAGCAACCCTATACGCAGACAGTAGATGGGAGTGAGCTCCCTCGGCAGTCGGAGCGTAGCGAGGTGTTCCGCTTCATCTTCAGTGAGTTGCAAGATGTTTTGCCTTTCCTGCCAGAAGATCATAGCAACAAGGAGGGCAAGTATTATGGCAAGATAACCCGCCCTGTGGCAAACTTCCTGCTGGCTAAGTTGGCACTCAATGCCGAGATTTATACCTACGATGACTGGACAGGGGGCTATGCCCATCGTCCTAGCGGCAAGGACATCTTCTTTAAGGTAGATGGCAAGCAGATGGATGCTTGGCAAACGTGCATCCACTATTGCGACGAGCTAGCCTTGGAGGATTATGCCCTGGAGGATGACTATGCCTTCAATTTCTCCACCCATAACGAGTCGTCTAGGGAGAATATTTTTACCATCCCGATGGATAAGAATATCTACACCAATCAGTTCCACTATCTCTTCCGCTCTTACCATTATACCCACGGAGGAGCCCTGGGATGGGGCAGTGAGAATGGAATCTGCGCCACCATCAGCACCATAAAGGCAAACCACTATGGCGAGGCTGATGAGGATGCTCGCTGCAAGATAAATTTTGTGGCAGGTATTGTGGAGATAGCCTATAAGCAGCTCATCATGGACAATGGCAAGCCCCTGGAGTATCAGCCGTTCGAGGTGAAGCAAAACCTCACCAATAGCCCATACGTCAAGACGGCGGGAGCCCGCATGGGCAAGTATGAGGTGGACCGCACCAGCTATATGGACGGTAAGTTGCCAAGTAATGACATCGTGCTTTTCCGCTATGCCGATGCTCTGCTGATGAAGGCAGAGGCCAAGGTGCGCAATGGCGAGGACGGCAGCCAGGAACTCAATGCCGTTAGAGCCCGAGTAGGGATGCCTGCCCGAGAAGCCACCCTCGACAATATCCTCGAGGAGCGCCTCTTGGAACTGGTATGGGAGGGTTGGCGCCGCCAAGACCTTATCCGCTTTGGCAAGTTCACGGGAGCCTATGATCTCCGAGAGCCCCTCGATGGAGAGGAGTCGGGCTATACCACCGTCTTCCCAATCCCTCAGAAGTGCAGGGATCTCAATAAGCATCTGAAGCAAAATCCAGGCTATACGAAGTATGTATATATAGAATAAAAAGGAAAGGAAATGAATATGAAAAGAATATCTTTAGGAGCCATGGCTCTAGGTCTAGGAATGATGATGATGGCATCTTGCGGCAGCAAGGGAGTCAAGAGTGTGCAGGCAGAGGCAGAGTCTCAGGCTGCAGAGACAGCCACCGAGCTGCTCAGTTTTGATAGCATCTTGGTGGATACCGCCACCACCATCGTTAGTGGAAAGGATACCCTGCGAGGCACGGTTCATATCCAGTTGATGCTAGCCAAGGGCCCAGGTGCGGATGCCGTCAATGACTCCATCTTGCAATCTGGTATCTTCATGCCCGAGTATATGCCTCAGGATACTAAGGGTATGACCGCCGCCCAGCAAGTGCATGCATACGCCAAGAACTTCCTGGCAGGCTATCTTGCCGACGTCAATGGGATGAAAAAGCAGGGCGTGGAGTTGTTTCCTACCTTCTCTTACTCTTATGAGCTTACATCGCAGGTAGACCAGAATCAGCAGGATAGCCTAGCCAATTACCTAGTGTCGGGCTATGTATACCTGGGAGGAGCTCATGGCAGCAGCATCAGCGTGGCTCGCAATTTCGATGTTCGCACGGGCAAGCAGCTAGATAAGCAGTCGCTCCTCAAGCCAGAAGGCGAAAAGCCCGTTACGGATATGGTATACCAGGGCGTCGTGAAGTCTCTGGGCTCGGAAGCAGCTGACCTCAAGGACATGCTCTTCTTTGGCGAAAAGCCTTATCTCACAGGCAATTTCTTGGTCAGTCCCGATACCGTTACCTTCATCTATCAGACGGACGAGATAGCCCCTCATGCCTGCAGCGAGTTCCGCATTCCGCTCAGCAAGAAATCGCTGCAGCAGTATCTCAAGTAGGTATTAAGCAAGTAATACTGGGAGGGCAGGTTTGTTACCTGCCCAATAGGTTAGGAGAGTTCCAGCATTTCAATTGAGCAACTAATCTTTTACTCTTTCACCACCTCTTCCACGTACTTCACGAGCGAATCCTTGCCATTGAGGAGGTAGAACTGGACTCTGACCACGTGATTGATGTCGGCGCTGCCTTTTACCTTGACATGGCGAGTCTTACCATACTCCAGGGTGTCGCGGCGGGATGGGTAGGAGAGGAGCTGGAGACGGTCTTTGGTGGAACCACTGCCCACATAGTAGATGCCCACGCTATCTACGATGCTCTTCTGGAGGGAGTCTTTCTGGGCTACCTTCTGGGCATGCTGGGCGGTGGTGTCTACGGGCTCAAACTCGCTGGCTGCCACGGTGTCGCCATCATTCTGGTCGGGGGCGAAACGGCAGCTGCTGGTCGTTGTAATAAAAGTTGTGGCGACCAAGGTCGCCACAACATATAAGAGTTTCTTCATATTTAATGATGAATGAATAATCTACAGAATAATTACATCTCCACGATAACCTCGTGCTTGCCATCGGCGCATGGGATGACACAGCCCTCGATGGCATTGCCATCCACGGTGATCTGCTTCACGCCCTTTTCCTTGCCCTCTGGGTTCTTCACGATGATGTGATACTCGCCACCACGGAACTTGCGGGTTACCTCATACTCCTTCGCTGTGCTTGGCAGACATGGGTCGATGAGCAAGCCCTCATAGTCTGGCTTGATACCGAGGATGAACTCGCTGACGGTATACCACATCCAAGCGGCTGTACCGGTAAGCCATGAGTTCTTGCCCTCGCCTGGCTTGGCTGCATCCTTGCCGGCTACCATCTGGCAGTTTACGTAAGGCTCTACCTTATGCAGGGTCTGGTACTTCTCCTCTACGTAGCTAGGCAAAATCTTGGTGTAGTGCTTCCAAGCGTCATTGCCACGTCCGGCTACGGTCTCGCCGATGATTACCCAAGGATTGTTGTGGCAGAAAATGCCGGCATTCTCCTTGTAGCCCTCTGGATAAGAGGAAATCTCACCCATCTCTACATGATAGGTGGTATAGGATGGGTTGTTGAGCACCATACCATGCTCGCACTCCAAGCGCTCCTTGGCGCTATCCAAAGCCTTGGCGCAGAGGCCATCCTCTAAACCGATACCAGCCATGGTACACCAACCCTGGCTCTCGATGAAGATCTTGCCCTCCTCATTCTCATCGCTACCTATCTTGTTGCCGAAGAAGTCGTAGGCACGGAGGAACCATTCGCCATCCCAACCATGCTGCTTCACAGCATCGCTCATCTCGTCCACTGCCTTCTGCATGCGCTCTGCCTCGGCAGTGTACTCTGCCTTGCCTGTGTTCTTGGCGAGCTGACAGCATAATGCCACATAGTCCTTGCCTGTTACTACGAAGAGGCCTGCAATCATTAGGCTCTCTGCCTTAGAACCTTCGCCTTTGTTCTCTGTGGTCTGGAAACTCTCGTTTGGATCCCAAGAGAAGCAGTTGAGGTTGAGGCAGTCGTTCCAGTCGGCTCTACCGATGAGTGGCAACTTGTGAGGACCGAGGTTGTTGATGACGTGGTTCATCGAAATCTTCAAGTGCTCGAAGAGGCTTACCTCGCTGCCTGGCAGGTTATCGAAAGGCACCTGCTCGTCGAGGATAGAGAAATCGCCTGTCTCCTTGATATATGCCACGGTACCGAAGATGAGCCAGCATGGGTCGTCGTTGAAACCACCACCGATGTCGTTGTTGCCTCGCTTGGTGAGAGGCTGATACTGATGATAGCATCCACCATCAGGGAACTGGGTGCTGGCGATGTCGATGATGCGCTGGCGAGCACGCTCTGGTATCTGATGTACGAAGCCCACGAGGTCCTGGTTGGAATCACGGAAGCCCATGCCTCGACCAATACCGCTCTCGAAGAAGCTGGCTGAACGAGACATACAGAAGGTAATCATGCACTGATACTGGTTCCAGATGTTGACCATGCGGTCAAGCTTGTCGTTGCCACTCTTCACGGTGAAGATATTCAAGAGGTTGTCCCAGTACTTATTGAGCTCGGCAAAGGCTGCATCAACCTTCTCGGTGGTATCAAACTTGGAGATGAGCTCGTGAGCCTTCTCCTTGTTAATCACCTTCTTGGCTACAAACTTCTTGTCCTGCTCATTCTCCACATATCCCAAGAGGAAGATGAGGTCGCGGCTCTCTCCTGGCTGGAGGGTTACCTCGATATAGTGAGAGGCGATAGGGCTCCAACCGTGGGCAAAGCTATTGCGTGGCTTGCCTTCCATCACAGCCTCCGGCTCAGAGAACTCATTGTAGGGGCCCACGAAGGTTTCACGGTCGGTATCATAACCCTGTATCTCGGTATTGACAGTATAGAAAGCATAGTGATTGCGACGCTCACGATACTCGGTCTTGTGATAGATGGTGCTGCCCTCTATTTCCACCTCGCCAGTAGAGAAGTTGCGCTGGAAGTTCTCCATATCGGTAGCGGCATTCCAGAGACACCACTCTGCGAGTGAGAACACCTTGAGGGTCTTCACCTCCTGGGTGTTGTTCTTGAGGGTCATCTTCTGCACCTCAGCCCAGGTGTGGAGAGGCACGAAGAAGAGTACGCTAGCCTCTACGCCATTCTTGGAGCCCGTGATGCGGGTATAGTTCATTCCGTGGCGGCACTCGTAAGAGTCGAGTGGAGTCTTGCAAGGCTTCCAACCAGGGTTCCATACGGTATCGCCATCCTTGATATAGAAGTAGCGACCGCCATTGTCCATAGGCACGCCATTGTAACGATAGCGTGTGATACGGCGGAACTTGGCATCCTTGTAGAATGAATAACCACCTGCTGTGTTGGAGATGAGCGAGAAGAAATCCTCGTTACCTAGATAGTTGATCCAAGGCCATGGGGTCTTAGGGTCGGTAATCACGTATTCGCGATTGGCGTCATCGAAATGACCATACTTTTTCTCTGTCATTGTAATATTATTTAGTTTTTTATATGATTTTGGTGCAAAGATAGTAAAAAGTTTCCGTTTTATGGTTAGAATACTGATATTTTTTTGTATTTTTGCAATGAAAAGTTTGATGTTTAACATCTGGTGATTAACAAATAATACACTTAGGGTATGAAAAGAAACATTCTGACACTCCTTTTAGCCCTTTTTGCTATGATGCAAATGATGGGGCAGACATACGATAACTTGTGGAAGCAGGCCGCTGCCATGCAGCAGAAAGACTTGCCTAAGAGCGAAATCGCGGTGATGAAGAAAATCATCGCCAAGGCTTCGGCTGCCAAAGATTACGGGCAGTTGCTGGCGGCTGAGACAAGACAGATGACACTCTGGAATGAGATTTCGGCTGACTCGCTGACGCCTAACGTGAAGCGGATGGAAGCAGAGGTGCTGAAGGTGAACGACCCGGCATTGAAGGCGGTGAGATATGCCGTGCTGGGTAAGGTGTACTGTGATATGAACGAAAAGAAAAGCCAGGAGTTCTTCAAGAAGGCCTTGGAACAGCCTGAACTTCTTGCCCGACATACATCTGCAGAGTATGTTCCATTGACGCAGAAGGGCGTGGATGGCAGTTCCTTTAACAACGATCTGCTGCATCTCATCGGATTCGAGGCAGACAGCAAGGAGGCGTATCTGCAGCTGTACACCTATTATAATAAGGTGGGAAATAGGGGTGCGGCTTGTCTCTGTGCCTA
>URLG01000094.1 GCA_900548535.1 Candidatus Segatella intestinihominis
TGTAGTACAACAGTAAGACGATTACTCATGCCCATAGGGGTGCTGAGTAGTTACGGTTGGTAGTAACTATTTGTAATACGAGTTGACTCGGTTAAAACTTATTTTATAATTTACGTTGACTTGCATGCAAGTTTTTGATTGTTAGTATGTAAGTGGACTGACGTTCTTGACAGTTAGTCTCTCAGTAACCAGTCTGTCGCAGAATAGATGTGGATGCACTTGCCGTCTATCTCCACATCCCTTGTCTCTGAAAAGGCAATCAATGTCAAGTTGTCGCAATTCAGAGCAGTGGATGCCTTGAGCAAAGAATTAATCTCTCTGCTAAAAGTCTTGGCGCTGTCTATGTCGTATGCCACCTGTATCAATTCCTCTGCCTTGTTTTGGTTGCAGACCACAAAATCTACTTCCTTGGAGCGGGGAGTGGGCTTGTAATAGTATATGTCTAAGAATTCATTGGCACATTTGCGCAAGAGCTCTATGTATATGACGTTCTCCAAGCGCCAACCGATGTTTTCGCCAGCAAAAGCATTGTCTCGGTTATTTTGCAGACCGGGGTCTATGATATAGGCCTTGGAGTTTCTGATTCTTTCCTTGCTCTTGAATGAATGCTTGGTGAGGAGCTGGATAAGAAATGCTTGGCGCAGATAATCAATGTATTTTCTTACCGTCATGTCTGTTGTTCCTAAAAGCTGGGCTATGTCGCCATAGTTGATTTCTTGACAGACGTTGTTAATCAGGTGGTTGGCAATCTTTCTTAAGGCATCTGTGTTTCTGATGCTGAAACGCTGCTGGATGTCTTTGGTGATGATAGCCTCCAGAAGACTTTGTACATAGCCTCGCTTATTACGGATATTTTGGATTTCTGGGAATCCACCTATCGTAATGTAGTCCATGAAGGTACGTTTTCTCTCAGCCTCAGCCTTGGTGGTGATGCTCTTTGTGTCGATATGATGGAAGGTGCAATATTCTTGGAAAGAAAATGGAAAGAGATGTATCTCGTTGTATCTGCCCGTAAGATGGGTAGCCAATTCTCCGCTTAGAAGTTTGGCATTGCTTCCTGTTACTACTATGTGTAGATTGGTGCGGAGCAGGCGGTTTACGAACAGATGCCAACCTTCTACATCTTGTACCTCGTCGAGGAAGATGTAGTTGATGTCTGTACCGTATATTTGGTAGATGCAAGAAAGGACTGTATTGAGATCTTCCACTTGTATATTTGCCAAGCGGTCATCATCAAAGTTGGCATAGCCGTATTTTACTTGATGTTCAAGCAGCACCTTGTGGCATAGCGTGGATTTTCCACTTCGTCTGACACCGATGACAACTTGGGCAAGTGGGCTGTCAAACTCAAAAAGGCGTTCTTCTTTTCTATCAACCCAATTCTTGGGCTGATAGCTTTCTACGTATTCTTTTTGTTCTGCCAAAACTTGAAGTATTATCTTTTCTTCTACCATTTTATCTCAACTTTTTAGTCTATTATTCCTTGTATGGCTGCAAAAGTACGTAAAATTATTGATATGTAAACGATTAAGGTAATTAAAGTTTGCTAAAATGCATAAAAATAGCTATTTTAATTTGCTAAAATGCACAAAATATATGTTTCTAATTTGCTAAAATGCATATTTTCCCTCTTGGAAATCTCGGCTCTCATACACAGTAACGCACCCACCAATCTGATGGGTCCACGATGTACTGTGACTCTGATACCCAGCAATTTCTTCTCATTCATTTCCATATCGTTTCAGTTTTAAAAATTAGACCTTTCTATATATAATACTGCGAATATCAGGTAAAACCAAAGTAAAATCGAATGCTACTATGCAAAAACTCCGCACACTTAGGCAAAAAAAACATGCTGATGTGCGCATTCTGGCAGTGTTATGGGAGGGAGAGCCATGGGAAGTTAGCTCATCCATCCCAGAAGTGCTACCAAGTAGGCATTCCAGTTGATGGCGATTTCATTGGAAGCATAGCTGCCCGTATTGTCCTGATAGCACTCGTCAGGAGCATCTGATGGGTAAGGGGGCACGAAGGCTGCGTCTTGTTTTCCTACGTTGGCTCCACCAGCCAAGAGACCCGGTATTGGGGCTGCGATGCTATCTGCCGTGGAGATTCTGTGATGAGGGTGCATAACTGGCTGAGTGCCGAATCCTGTGAGGTAGCAGTAGCCAGTGGCGTTCCTTCCAAAGAGATAGTCGATGGTGGAAAGGGCAGCATCCTTATATCGGTTGTCTTTGGATAGGGCATACTGGTACATTTGGGCAATGCCTCTGCCAACGCACATCTCAGAGTTGCTACCCCAGATGAAATCGCTTGCCTTGTTGCCGAATACGCTATGGAAGGATGATGTGCTGAGGGCTTGGATATCCTGTTCACACTGCTCTTTGAGGGATTCTTTGATGGCTTCTATTGGGAATTTGTCCTTTTCTGGGGTGCTCAAGATGTCTTGGTTTAGCCACTGAAGGAGCCCCAATCCCTCCACCTGTCCCCAGGTAGGGATAGAGAAGCGGGTAGGGGCAAACTGCTTGGCTTGCTCTAAATAGGCATTTTCCTTTGTGGTGAGGTACATTTCTGTGGCTGCCCAGAAGAACTCATCCTCAGCATGATTGTCACCATAGGTTCCGGTACTGATTTTAGGTGAGAACTTTTCATTGATACCGTCTTGGTCATAATAGACAGTTGAGTTCTTGACAGCCCAAGCGTATGCTCGTTCAGCTGCTTGGATGGCTTGTTGGCAGAATTTTTGGTATTGTGGATAGGCGTTATAGATGCGTGCTGCAAGAGCCATGGTAGCTGCGAAATCAAGTGTGGCTGCCGTGCTCTTTTGCACCACGTATCTTTGCTGATGGCAGTCTTTTGGCATCACGAATCCCTCGAAGTTAGGAGTGGTGAGCTTATGATACACCCCTCCATCCGAAGGGTCTTGCATCGTAAGCATCCATTCTAGATTGTACATGATTTCATCGAGAAAATCAGGAATCTGGTTGGTGGATTCAGGGATATTGGTATGAATGCTATTGAAGTAATTCTGGTTGAGTTGGTAGGATTGCAGCATCAAGCCAATGGAAAAGGCGGAGTTGACGATGTACTTGTTGTAATCACCTGCGTCGTACCATCCTTTTGGGGAGGATAGGATGGTTCTTGCTGGTCTCTCCTTGGAAGCGGCAGATGGATGAACCATCACTTCTGTGTCTAAGTGAGCGGCTTCTCTTGCGTAATCACCAGCGTATTGCTTCTCGATGGCCATGCCAGAGCGTTGCAAGTAGAACGCTTTGATAGCGGCTGTGAGGGCATCTTGGTATGGTTGCTCTTTGATGGTGATGGGTTGGGAGTATTTGCCAGCTGTCAGCAAGTAAGTGCCTGGTTGGGTGATTTTACTGAAGTTGATGGTTTGGCGTTGCTTCTTGGAGAAAGGTGAAGTGGTGGTTTGAATGGCTTTTCCCTTCCACACAATGTGTCCCTTGGCATCCCTTATTTGGAATGTCTTGGATTTTGCTGATGGCTCGATGGTGGCATACTTAGCTTCTTGTGGATAGTAGCCTACTTGGTTTACCTTGATAGGGTTTTGTGCATGGCTGCCTATGACAGAAGACAGTGCAATGCATGTTAAGATGAGGCGACTATCCTTTTCTTTCGAAAGGTCATAAGCATTCTTGACATGCTTAAATGCTTCAGAGATGATGTCTAAGATAATCTCTTTGTTGTCTTTTGTAGTTTCTACCATAGTTTAAATGTTTTAAAAATGTTATTTATATCGTTTGATAGCATTCTGTAGTCTATCTGCAATCTTGTCACGAAGCTCTTTTGGCTCCAGAACCTCGATGTTCTCTCCCATAGCCAGAATCTTAGTCTCCAATTCAGGATTGAGATAGATTTTATATTGAAAATCGCTATAGATTCCGTGCTTGGCAGCGATTTCTTCCTGGGAAGAGTGCAAGGGAAGTGAGCGGAGGTAATCTACCGATGGTCCATGGGCTCTTAGAATGACCTTTTGTGGCGCAGTTTTGTCATCCACGAAAATGCCGATTCTATCAGCAAATAGCTTTTGGGCACTAAATGTCTTTGGAATATCAAATCTTGCCTCTGTCGAATCCATTGTCCGTATGCGGTCAAAGGCTATCGTTCTGATACTCTCCTGCTCTTGGATGAGCCCCACCATGTACCATCGCTGGTTATATATCTTCATGGCGTATGGACAGAAGTGGAGGGTCTTTTGGTGTTGGTCAAACGGCTGATAGTCTATGAGGAGTACCTTGTTCTGTTGCATAGCCTCAATGACGGTAGGGATGTAGTCGGTTCCCTTTGGGATGTCCTCGAAGAAAATTTTGTCCTTCATGTTATGGCCCACCTTTATTATGTTGGAGACAGTGAACGAACTCAGCAGCCATTTTTGGATCGTGTTGTTTCTTAGCGATGTCTCTGATGAAAGATAATATTTGTTGGTCGAGGTATTGCACTTGATTTCCACACCGAACAGCTCCTTGATAGCCTTTCGGTGTTCATGGAAGATACGCCTGGCAAGTGGCTTTCCATTGTTGAGGTTGCTGGTTTCCCAATTCTTGGCAATCTCCTCGAAAGTCATCGCTTTGTGCGGCAACAGCTGGTTTAACAGCCATATATATCTTTTGATAATCTTGCTGATCATAAGGAACTTTTTATGGTTTGAAATAGTCTGGTACAAATGTACCAAAAATAGCTGAAATCGGGTGATATTGGCTTCATAATTAACTATTTTTGGCTAAGTATGCGGAGTTTTCGCATAGTATAGTTTGTTTTTTCTTAGTTTTTGCCCAGAAAATGATAGTTTTTAGTCCTATATATAGAGTATGTTTCATTTTAAAAAGCAAACGATATGAATAAGACAATGAATGAGAAGAAACTGATGGGGGATTCGAGTTGCAGTACATTGTGTGAGGTGTATTGCACCAATTTATTCGGCGACATTCCTGTTCATGAGAAAGGAGACACAGTTCTAAGTGCATTCTGCATCGCAGATAATCAAGAGCCTGAAAATGGTATCAAGATATCATCTAACGACAAAAAACTGAAATGGTGGAAACTAGATTATTTGGATATAGATCGTTTTATCTACACAAAAGACGCAGAAGTAGCTCTCAAGTGGATAGAAACATCCAAGACAGTATTTGCTTACGAAATATGGTATGAATGTGACTTTACTTTGCAGGAAAGTAATATTTACAGACCAGACAAAACTTTCTATGCTGGGCTAGAGACAGAATGCCCTTTTGCAGGTGGCGATAAAGCATTGGCAATCATGAATCTCTACGGTAGCTGGTATGTTATTCCTGTCAAGGTCGTAGGACCTGTCACCAAAAAGGCTTTACGCAGGATCTGGGATGAGGGAATTCTCAAGGCCGATTTTTATGACAGCTTTGAGACATATTATGACGAATATATGCAAATTTTTGGTAGGTATGAATCAGACTTCATCGTCCTACCGTTGATTAATATTGAGACCAATTTTGGGAAAGAAGCGTGTGACTTGATTGCGTTTTGCAGACTATTCCCAATGGAATGGATGGAGCAGCTGATTCATAAAGAAAAATGATAGGGTGTGCAGTGTTTTCGCACAGAATGGGTGGATTTTTCGGTATAAATACTAGAAATCTGCCCCTTATATATAGAGGATGTTCTCTAAATAACTTAAAAAATGTAGATATGTCAAACAATAGAACAATTTCAAGACGTAGTGAAGCTCTCAACAAGTACTTGGCAGATATAGCTCTTGAACCATTAATATCTGTTGACGAGGAAAAAAAGCTTGCTTTGAAAGTTCGTAAGGGCGGCAGAGAGGGGAAGTGGGCCATGGAAAAATTGGTGAAATCAAATCTTCGATTCGTGGTTGCTGTGGCCAAACAGTACCAGAACCAAGGTCTTTCCCTTGACGACCTCATCGACGAGGGGAACGCCGGTTTGATAAAGGCTGCCGAGAATTTCGAAGAGACACGTGGTTTTAAGTTTATCACATATGCCATTTGGTGGATTCGCCAAAGTATCCTTCAAGCTATCCCAGAGCCTATTATCAGCATTAATGAAGCAGACATCCACCTTTTTTGTAAAAACTTAAGAAAAGAAGTTTTGGTTTGCCAGAAAGAATCTGGTCATTTCAAAGAACTTTGCGAACAAATCGGAGACAAATTACAGCATGCTTTGTCGAAAGGCACCAATGGCATCAAGCAAGCAGCTGTACTCATCCTTCAGGATGCTCACCATCCCATCTTAATGGAGGAGCTAGATGCTCTGAAACGCAATGTCACCGACAAGCTTCCCAAAGACGACAACATATTGTGGGGGCTTGCAAACTGGAAGAAAGAAGCGGTTAGAATCACAATTATAATTAACAAATAAAAAACAAAAAAATATGGGAAAAGTATCAATGAAATTATTCACAGAGGTTCTCCGTAGTGAATACGAAAACAGAATGATTAAAATGACAACTAAGTCAGTATTTCTGGCACCCCCACTTGTTAGGCTAACACCTGAACAAGAAAAAACTTTGAATGACGGAGATGGGCAAGTGCCAGACCAATACAAGCAGATTAATTCCTCAACAGGTCTTGCGGTAAACTACTACAAAATATTGGAAGGCTTAGGATTAATTAGTGACTTGATTTTTGAGAACAAAATAGCAAGGCCATTAAACAAAGGTGGAAGATGTGCTAATCTAGATGTTAGTTACAAGAAAGATAATGTCATATACTTTGTGGAGAGCAAATTCCTTGAGCCATACTATAGTAGCAATGAAACAATTAAAGAATCGTATCTTGATGTAAGCAAATATCCTATTGAAGTAAAAACGCATCATGAAGAGTGGCACAAACTATTTCAAGAATCACAGGAATTCAAATACTATAATTTCTCGCAACTTTGTCGCTACCTTCTTGCTATCTACAGATACACTCATGGTATCAAAGATTCCAACTATCAAGGAGAGTGCGTTGTCCTTCAGTGCGTAACGTGGAAAATGTCCAACAATTTCATGGAGAAGCTTGAGGAGTCTAATCGTAAAGAAATGGAGAAAAGAAATAAAGAACTCCAGAAAGAAGCTGAAAAATGCCAAAATTACATCAATTCATTTATCAAGGAAATAGGATGGAGTAATATGGAATTTCAGACGCTTCACTATAACGACATCATAGATGAAATAAAATCAAGTGAGTATTACAGTGATTTTTGCAAAAGGTATTTTTTAGGGTGACTATATACGACAATACCCCGATATTCTCGTGGCAGTCAATTAAGGAAACGTTGCTAAATACAATAATACCGATTATGATGCGTTATTATAGCAAAGTTTTATAGATACAGAAAGGAAAAGCCCCGACAGAGCGGCAACTCTATCAGGGCACATCCTAAATGGTAAAACACATTACTTGTTCTTCTTGCCAGTAGATGTGTTTGGGGTACTGCGATAGTGAGTTCTCACTTCTGTACCATCTTCTTTGGTATGAGAGTGTACATACACTTTCTTTTTACCTTCTGAAGTTTCTGCCATAAGCAATCCTTTCTTCTCTATGGTGGCAAGCCACTGTTAAACAATAGAAAAGTCTCCTTGCCTACTCCAAATAGGCTTGGAGACTTTTCGTTAATAAACTCATATGTCTCTTTAGTACGAGGCAGAACCATCAGCCTTTAAGTAGCCGATAATTCCATATACTTTTTACAAAACTTATGCCAGTGATTTTCTGCTGACAGAATGGCTGTCCCAATCTGCCTTTTTGACGTGACAGCGTTAATCGAAAGAAAACATCATAAGTATGAAAGAAACAAGAATTATAATCAACAGCACCGAAAATGCCGAAATCAAGATAACGGCAGAGCAAAACTTCAATCCCTTATTTTCGGAAACGTTTTTAAGCGTGGATAAACCATTAGACGTACACCTTATAGATAAAGAGACGATAAGTGGCGAGGATGCTTGTAAATCGGCATCTACCACCATTCTTTCTAATCTATTAGGAATTATCCAAAAAGCAGATAAGGATAGTAGCCACATATTCACGCAAAAAGAATTAGATTTGAAGTCTGAATTTATAGACTTGCATAGGATAGAACAATTTGAAGAGATAGCAGGAATTAAGTTTGACCACTCCAAATTTCATAATCGAAGAGAATTTCGAGCCTATTTCAAGAAGTGGCTAATGGAACGCAATATGTGAAATAGTGTTATATCTTTAGGCATTTCTAACTTTCTTTCAATAAATTTGCGTATCTTTGTCGCTGTCTTTCGGGACAAAAGTTTTCGTGGAATAAAGAAAGTGCCTTACTTCTTGTAAAATCGCCAAATCTCTACAAAGAATATACGAGGCACGGAGCAGCTCATATACGTGGGCTGCCTATCCGTGCGTATATTCAGGTGTTTGGCGATACCTACAAGAGGTGCATGGGAGGCAGCCCACTTTCTGAATCTATAAACATTGTAGAATTATTCTCCAAGTTGGCTGTCTGCGGAGAACTCTTGTAAAATTCGCCATTATGAAAGTTTTTGGAAAAGCATTCTTATCGGGGGTTGTATTTGCCATACTCTTGATTGTTCTTGTCCCTTTGTTCGCAGAGGGAATGTCGCCAGGTGTTGCTATTGCTAGGCTTACAAATAATCCGTTGAAGATGGTTTCAGTTCTTCAAATAATGTGTATCACAGGACTTGTTTTTGGGTGTGTTGCTAGCTTTTTCTCTTGGATTGGTCGCAGAAATCGTGAACGTGAAGAGATAGATGACCTTATGCGTGAATATCTTAAACCTCAAATCCGCAACCGCCCTCATAAGATGACACAGAGGTCAAAAAGGTAG
>URLG01000095.1 GCA_900548535.1 Candidatus Segatella intestinihominis
GTGGTGGATATGGTCGCCCACAGGGTGGTGGATATGGTCGCCCACAGGGTGGTGGATATGGTCGCCCACAGGGTGGTGGCTATCAGTCACGTCAGCAGGGTGCTGGTGGTTATGGTAGCAACCGTGGTGGTGGCTATGGCAACAACAACCGTGGTGGTGGCTATGGCAATAACAACCGTGGCGGCTATGGCAACAACCGTGGTGGCTATGGCAACAACAATCGTGGTGGCTATGGCAACAATCGTGGTGGTGGCTTCCGTCAGCACACTCCAGGTTACGATCCTAATGCAAAATATAGCTTGAAGAAGCGTATCGAATACAAGGAGGAGAATATCGACCCAACAGAGCCATTGCGCTTGAATAAGTTCCTTGCCAATGCTGGTGTATGCTCTCGCCGTGAGGCTGATGAGTTCATCCAGGCAGGTGTAGTAACCGTTAATGGTGAGGTAGTTACAGAGTTGGGTACCAAGATTCTTCGCACCGATGAGGTGAAGTTCCATGACGCTCCTGTCACATTGGAGAAGAAGGTATATGTATTGCTCAACAAGCCAAAGGATTATGTTACAACTAGCGATGATCCTCAGCAGCGCAAGACTGTGATGGACCTCGTTAAGGACGTATGCCCTGAGCGTATCTATCCAGTAGGTCGTTTGGACCGCAACACCACAGGTGTGCTCCTCTTGACCAATGATGGTGACTTGGCTAGCAAGCTCACTCATCCTAAGTTCTTGAAGAAGAAGGTATATCACGTACACCTCGACAAGAACGTAACAGCTCATGACTTGCAGCAGATTCGTGACGGTATCGAGTTGGAAGATGGTGAGATCAAGGCAGATGCTGTAGACTATGCTGATGAGCGCGACAAGTCACAGGTAGGTATCGAGATTCACAGCGGCAAGAACCGTATCGTTCGCCGTATCTTCGAGAGCCTGGGCTATCGTGTAACCAAGTTGGACCGTGTACAGTTCGCAGGTTTGACCAAGAAGAACCTCCGTCGTGGTGACTGGCGATTCCTCACAGAGAAAGAGGTTGACATGCTTCGCATGGGTGCTTTCGAATAATAGATATTTGATATAATAAAGAAAGGAGACTATCTGTTTAGTCTCCTTTTTAACCTATTAAGAATAATGGAAAAAGTAAAAAGAACTAAAGTCGTTGACTTGCTCAAGAGCACAGCCTACGACTCAATCGTGAATGTCAAGGGATGGGTGCGTACCCATCGTAGTAGCAAAGCAGTCGATTTTATCGCTCTTAACGATGGTTCTACTATTAATAATATTCAGATAGTAGTCGACCCATCTAAGGTCGATGAAAATCAGCTCCGTCAGATTACCACTGGTGCTTGTATCAGCGTGGTTGGTACTTTGGTAAAGAGCCTTGGTAAGGGTCAGAGCGTTGAGATTCAGTGCGAGAGCATCGAGATCTACGGTCTCTGCGGCAATGATTATCCTATGCAGAAGAAGGGACAGAGCTTCGAGTACATGCGTCAGTATGCTCACCTCCGTCTTCGTACCAATACCTTTGGTGCTGTGATGCGTATCCGCCACAACATGGCGATGGCCATCCACACTTACTTCCATGAGCATGGATATTTCTATTTCAATACTCCTCTCATCACAGCCAGCGACTGCGAGGGCGCAGGTCAGATGTTCCAGGTAACCACCAAGAACCTCTACAACCTCAAGAAGACTGAGGATGGCAAGATCGACTATTCTGATGACTTCTTCGGCAAGCAGACTTCCCTGACCGTTTCTGGTCAGTTGGAGGGTGAGCTGGGTGCCACCGCTCTCGGTGCCATCTACACCTTCGGTCCTACATTCCGTGCTGAGAACAGTAACACTCCTCGCCACTTGGCTGAGTTCTGGATGGTAGAGCCAGAGGTTGCTTTCTTGGATATGGACGGATTGATGGAGTTGGAGGAAGACTTCATCAAGTATTGTATCCGTTGGGCTCTTGATAACTGCAAGGACGATCTTGAGTTCCTCAACAAGATGATAGACAAGGGCTTGATCGCTCGTCTTCAGGGCGTTCTCGACTCTGAGTTCGTTCATCTTCCTTATACCGAGGGTATCCGCATCCTCCAGGAGGCCATCGCCAAGGGCAAGAAGTTTGAGTTCCCATGCGAGTGGGGCGATGACTTGGCTTCAGAGCATGAGCGCTTCTTGGTAGAAGAGCACTTCAAGAAGCCAGTCATCATGACCAACTATCCTAAGGCTATCAAGGCATTCTATATGAAGATAGACGAGGAGGAGAGTGGATTCGGTGGCAAGAGCGGTCAGACCGTTCAGGGTACCGACGTTCTCTTCCCACAGATTGGTGAGATTATCGGTGGTTCTGTTCGTGAGGAGAGCTATGACAAGTTGATGGGCGAGATAGAGTCTCGCAACATCCCTATGAAGGATATGGCTTGGTATCTCGACACTCGTAAGTATGGTTCATGCCCACACGCTGGTTTCGGTCTCGGTTTCGAGCGCTTGATCCTCTTCGTGACTGGTATGCAGAACATCCGCGACGTGATACCATTCCCACGTACACCAAAGAACGCTGAGTTCTAATAGAGAAAAATACAGAGTGCGTCACAGCTTGGCGCACTCTTATTATAATAACCTTAAAAGAAAATAATGGGAAAAATTATATTGACGGGCGACCGTCCTACAGGTAAACTCCACTTGGGTCACTACATTGGTTCTTTGAAGCGTCGTGTTGAGTTGCAGAATGCAGGTGACTACGACAAGATGTTTGTCTTCATGGCTGATGTTCAGGCTTTGACAGATAACGCTGACAATCCAGAGAAGATTCGCCAGAACATCATCGAGGTAGCTCTCGACTATCTCTCTGCGGGGCTCGACCCAACCAAGTGTACGCTCTATATCCAGAGTATGATACCAGAGCTTGCCGAGTTGACTACTTACTTGATGAATCTCATCACCGTATCTCGTGTTCAGCGTAATCCTACCGTGAAGACTGAGATCAAGATGCGTAACTTCGAGGCAAATATTCCGCTGGGTTTCTTCTGCTATCCAGTGAGCCAGGCTGCCGACATCACTGCTTTCAAGGCTACTACCGTACCAGCTGGTGAGGACCAGGAGCCTATGTTGGAGGTAACTCGTGAGTTGGTGCGCCGTTTCAATCAGGTGTATGCCCCTGTATTGGTAGAACCAGAGATCTTGCTTCCTGAGAACGCCGTTTGCCGTCGCCTTCCTGGTACTGATGGCAAGGAGAAGATGAGCAAGAGCCTTGGCAACTGCATCTATCTGAGCGATGATGAGAAGACCGTTTGGAAGAAGGTGAAGAAGATGTCGAATGGTGAGCCACGTATGAGCATGGATGAGCCAGGTCATTTGGAGGGCAACGCTGTGTTCACTTACATGGAGGCTTTCTCTACCGATGAGGATTTTGCTGAGTTCTGGCCTGAGTTCAAGAACTTGGATGAGCTGAAGGAGCAGTATGTGAAGGGTGGTATCGGCGACGGTATGACCAAGAAGTTCCTCAACAGTGTCATCAACAAGATGCTCGACCCTATCCGTGCCCGCCGTCATGAGTTTGAGCAGGATATTCCTGAGGTATTCAATATCTTGAAGAAGGGTAGCGAGGCAGCTCGTGAGTATGCCGCACAGACCATGGACGAGGTTCGCAAGGCTATGCGCATCGACTACTTCGTTGATGCAGCCTATATCCAGGAACAAGCAGAAAAGTTTAAATAATTAATAAGGTATAATTAATAATGTATAATTAGCCTAACGGAACGAAAGGCTATGTGGGCGTATGCCTTAATTATACATTATTAATTATAAATTATAAATTCTTATGTGGTGAACAAGAGAATATTACAATTAGCGGTACCGTCGATAATATCCAATATCACGGTGCCGCTTTTGGGTTTAGTGGATGTCGCCATCGTCGGGCATATCGGCGATGCCAGTTACATCGGAGCCATAGCTGTGGGGTCGATGCTCTTCAATGTGATCTATTGGTTGTTTGGCTTCTTGCGGATGGGAACCAGCGGAATGACCTCGCAGGCATTGGGCAGGAGAGACTTTGCCGAGGTGATGAGGCTCTTGGTGCGCTCCTTGTCGATAGGTGTGGGCATCGGACTGGTATTCTTCGTATTACAACGATGGATCATTGGCTGTGGATTGTGGGCGATGTCGCCAGAGGCTGATGTGGTGGAGCTTGCCAGGAGATACTGCTATGTCTGTATCTGGGGAGCGCCTGCTGTGCTCGGTCTCTATGGATTCACGGGGTGGTATATCGGCATGCAGAACACTCGCATACCGATGGTGGTGTCCATCTCGCAAAATGTCGTCAACATCATAGCCTCCTTGCTGCTCGTCTTCGTTTGCCATCTTACGGTAGAGGGCGTGGCGCTCGGTACGGTCATCGCCCAGTGGTGGGGATTCTTGATGGCAGTGGTGCTGCATCGTGTCTATTACCATCGTTTGGATAAGTATGATTTCAAGGCGCATCTCTTTGCCATCGAACCGCTCAAGCGATTCTTCTCGCTCAACAGGGATATCTTCCTCCGTACACTTTGTTTGGTGGCAGTGAATCTCTTCTTTACGGCGGCAGGTTCAAGGGAGAATACGCTGGTGCTCGCCGTCAACACGCTGCTGATGACGCTCTTCACCATCTTCTCTTATTTCATGGATGGTTTTGCCTATGCAGCTGAGGCATTGGCAGGCAAGTATTATGGGGCGGGCAATCGGGCAGCATTCTCCGAGATGGTAAGGAGGGTGTTTGGCTTTGGCGTGGTAGTGGCTTTGGCTTTCACCTTATTATATATAATAGGGGGAGAGCGATTCCTGGGATTGCTCACTAGCGATAGGCAGGTGATAGAGGCTTCGGGCGAATATTTCTGGTGGGCAGTGCTGATACCATTGGCGGGTATGTCGGCATTTGTATTCGATGGCATCTTCGTGGGCATCACGCAGAGCAAGTCGATGCTGGCCTCCACCTCCATAGCCTCCGCAAGCTTCTTCATTCTTTTCTTCAGCTTTCATGGTTGGCTGGGCAATCATGCGCTGTGGCTAGCCTTCATCATCTACCTCATCTTAAGAGGAGTGGTATTATGGGTCATTTATTCGGAAAAATTGCACACTCAAAAGTAGTGTGCGCATTTTTAGGAAAAACTACATTAATATAGTTTAAATCTTGCGCTTTTATTCTTTAAAGTCTTGATATTTTCGTAATTTCGCACAGCAAAACAAAAAAGTATACAGAGTAAAATGACAGCTGAAGAATATTATCTGCAAGGCAACGCCTGGCGCAAGCAAGGCGACTTTAAGCGTGCCCTCGACTGCTATATGGAGGCAATAGCCCTCGACCCAGAGAGTCCTGCCGTGGCAGCCAAGGAGATGCTGGATAGTATCATGAGCTTCTACTGTAAGGACTTCTATAATCCTTGATTTCTAGGATTTGTTGGGATGGAGTAGTGGTCTTCACTGGAATAAAAAAGAAAGAAATAGAATATGAGCAAGATTAAAGGGGCTATTGTGGTCGATACTGAGCGATGCAAGGGATGCGCACTCTGCATGGAAGCTTGTCCTCAGGATGTCATCGCCTTGGCTAAGAAGGTCAATGTGCATGGCTATCGCTATGTGGAGCCAGCCAATGCTGAGGCCTGCGTAGGTTGCACCTCGTGCGCCATCGTATGCCCAGACGGCTGCATTACCGTTTATCGTAAGAAGGAGGACTAAGACAATGGCAAATGAAGAAGTAACATTAATGAAAGGCAATGAGGCGATAGCCCATGCCTGCATAAGATGTGGTGCGGATGGCTTCTTTGGCTATCCTATCACACCTCAAAGTGAGATTATCGAGACGCTGGCTCTCCTCAAGCCTTGGGAAACTACCGGTATGGTGGTGCTACAGGCTGAGAGCGAAGTGGCAGCCATCAATATGGTGTATGGTGGTGCGGGCGCTGGCAAGCGTGTCATCACTACCTCGTCAAGCCCTGGTGTGGCTTTGATGCAGGAGGGCATCTCTTACATGGCTGGTGCTGAGATTCCAGGAGTTATCGTCAACGTGCAGCGTGGCGGTCCTGGCTTGGGTACCATCCAGCCATCGCAGAGCGACTACTTTCAGGCTACCCGTGGCGGTGGCAATGGCGACTACAATGTCATCGTCTTGGCGCCAGCCTCTGTGCAAGAGATGGCAGACTTTGTGGACTTGGCGTTCAATCTCGCCTTCAAGTATCGCAACCCTGCGATGATATTGAGCGATGGCGTCATCGGTCAGATGATGGAGAAGGTGGTTCTGCCACCTATGAAGCCTCGTCGCACCGAGGAGCAGATAGCCAAGGAGTGTCCTTGGGCTACCATCGGTCGTCCTAAGACTCGCAAGCCCAACATTCTCTCTTCCTTGGAACTTCAGTCTGAGGTGATGGAGCAGCGCAATATCGCCCTGCAGGAGAAGTATAAGAAGATTCGTGAGACGGAGGTGCGTTATGCTACCGAGCAGCTGGACGATGCCGAGTATGTCATCGTGGCATTCGGCAGTGCGGCTCGTATCGCCGAGAAGAGTATCGAGAGCGCACGTGAGCAAGGCATCAAGGTGGGCTTGTTCCGTCCTATCACCCTCTGGCCTTTCCCTGAGAAGGAGATTCTTAAATTGGCTAAGACCAAGAAGGGCATCCTCGTGGCTGAGATCAATGCCGGACAGATGATAGAGGATGTGCGCCTGGCTGTGAATGGCCAGATACCAGTGGAGCACTTTGGTCGCTTGGGTGGCATCGTGCCAGAGCCAGAAGAAATCGTAGAAGCGCTGAAACAATTAATAATTTATAATGAATAATTACTAATGAATAATGAGCCTTCGGGCAAAGGCGTATGCCTAATTATACATTATACATTATAAATTAAACATTAAATAAAATGAACGATATAATTTCACCAGAGAATCTGGTATATAAGAAGCCTACGCTGATGAACGATACCCCGATGCATTACTGCCCGGGCTGTTCACATGGCGTGGTACATAAGCTCGTAGCCGAGGTGATCGAGGAGATGGGCATGGAGGATAAGACGGTGGGCGTGTGCCCTGTGGGATGCGCCGTATTCGCTTATCGCTATTTGGATATCGACTGGCAGGAGGCTGCCCATGGACGTGCGCCAGCTGTTGCCACTGCCATCAAGCGCTTGTGGCCAGACCGCCTCGTCTTTACCTATCAGGGTGATGGCGACTTGGCGTGCATCGGTACTTGCGAGACCATCCATGCCTTGAACCGTGGCGAGCACATTGCCGTCATCTTCATCAACAATGCCATCTATGGTATGACGGGTGGACAGATGGCTCCAACCACCTTGTTGGGTCAGAAGACCGCTACCTGTCCTTACGGACGAGAGGCTGATCTTCATGGTTATCCACTGAACATCACCGAACTTGCCAGCCATCTGCAGGGTACCTGCTACGTAACCCGCCAGAGCGTGGAGACCGTGGCAAGCATCCGCAAGGCGAAGAAGGCTATCCGCAAGGCTTTCGAGGCTAGCATGAAGGGCTTGGGCTCTAGCTTGGTGGAGATTGTCTCTACCTGCAATAGCGGTTGGAAACTCTCACCTGTTGAGGCCAACAAGTGGATGGAAGAGAATATGTTTAAGGAGTATCCTAAGGGCGACCTGAAGGACACTACTAATATTTAATGATAAAGCAATGAAGACAGAAATCATTATATCTGGTTTTGGTGGTCAGGGAGTTCTCTCCATGGGAAAGATCCTGGCTTACTCAGGACTGATGGAGGACAAGGAGGTAACTTGGATGCCTGCTTACGGACCAGAGCAGCGTGGCGGTACAGCCAACGTGACGGTCATCGTGAGCGATGAGCGCATCTCTTCGCCTATCCTGAGCCATTACGATGTGGCCATCGTGCTTAACCAGCCATCGCTCGACAAGTTTGAGCCAAAGATTAAGTCGGGGGGCATCTTGATTTATGATGGTTATGGCATCATGAATCCGCCTACCCGCAAGGACATCACTGTGTATCGCATCGATGCGATGGACAAGGCTGCCGAGATGAAGAACAGCAAGGTGTTCAACATGATTGTGTTGGGTGGCCTTCTGAAGGTTTGTCCAGTGGTTAGCACCGAGGGCTTGAACAAGGCACTCTTCAAGTCTCTGCCAGAGCGTCATCACGGTTTGATACCGCTCAATATGCAGGCAGTGGATGAGGGCATGAAGATTATCCAGAAGATGGACTAAGCCCAGAGGGATATAACTCTCGCACGTGAAAGTTTTTTTAAAAAATAATTGCCGCTAAATGGTTTAATTCTCTGATTATCAGGGATTCATTTAGCGGCAATAAGTGTTTTTTTATTGCCGCTAAGTTGTCACTATTGCCGCTAAATGCGTAAGCGTCTCCGCGTTTATACCTTGCATAATTCAAAAAAAGCAGTAACAGCATTAGTTTAATCAGCTGTTACTGCTTTTTCCATCGGTCAGGAAGTAAGTCTCTATATTTTTCCAATGG
>URLG01000096.1 GCA_900548535.1 Candidatus Segatella intestinihominis
ATTTAATGTACAAAACAATTTTCAACAAGCGCAACAGCTTGAAGTTCAACCGATTCTCTAACAAGAATTACTCACTCTTCGCAGTTTTGGGAAGAGAGGTACTTGTTGGCGCACTCAGCGTTGCTACCCTGAGCCATGCTAAGGCAGCAGGCGTAAGCACAGAGGGAGCCAAGGTTGATTCTACCCTCTACAAGGGCGGAAAGGCTTACGAGCTGGATGCGGTGAGCGTTACCGGATCTCGTGCGCCGATGACTGTAGAGCAGTCACCTAAGATTGTGTCTGTCATTACCCGCGACGATATTCATCGTGCGGCTGCGCAGACTATCAACGATGTATTGAAATTAGCTACCGGCGTGGATGTCCGTCAGCGTGGTGGCTTTGGTGTTCAGACGGATATCTCCATCAATGGTGGAACCTTCGACCAGATTACCATTCTCTTGAATGATGTCAACATTTCCAATCCACAGACTGGTCACAATGCTTCTGATTTTCCTGTAGCTCTTGCCGACATCGACCACATCGAAGTGCTCGAGGGGGCAGCATCGCGCGTATTCGGAACTTCAGCTTTCAATGGTGCCATCAATATCGTGACCAAGAAGGCAAAGAATGATGGAGTATCTGCAAGTGTAGAAGGCGGAAGCTTTGGAAGTTTCGGAGCACAGGGACGTGTGCAGACGGCTTTTGAAACGGGCAAGTGGACTCAGGCTTATTCCGTAAGCGGAGGCTACAAGCGCTCGGATGGCGGCACGGAGAACAGCGACTTCGAGAAGGGACAAGGTTTCGGACAGGTTAACCTGAGCTACGACCAGTGTTTCGACATCATCGCCCAGGTGGGTATTGCTACCCAGAGCTACGGTGCCAACACTTTCTACAGTGCCAAATACAACAACCAATATGAGAAGACAGACCACGGTATGGCTTCTCTCAACCTGAGTCTGCACAACCAGGAGAAGACCTGGGAGATTGCGCCTCAATTTTATTATAACAAATTCAAGGACCATTATCAGCTGATTCGTGGTATGGCTGGAGCCAAGGCGGGCGAAAACTATCACGACCTCGATGTTTATGGTGGTGGACTGAATGCCAACGTGGCTTGGGCTTTGGGTAAGACCGCAGTGGGTTTCGACATCAGCAAGGAGTGCATCTACTCTACTGCATTGGGCGAGGAACTCGCAGAGAAAGACTATAAGGATATTTCGGGTTCCGACCGTCAATATACCCGAAAGGGTGAGCGCACCAACACCAACATCATGCTGGAGCACAACTTCATCTTCGGCGGTTTCACCTTGTCGGCTGGTATCTTGGCTAACAAGAATACAGGTCTTGACAACGACTTCCGCTTCTATCCTGGTGTGGACATGAGTTATCGCCCTAACGACAACTGGAAGTTCTACGCATCCTGGAACAAGGCTCTGAGAATGCCTACCTACACCGACTTATATATAAGTAACGTAGTGCAGCAGGGCGACATCAACCTGAACCCAGAAAAGAACTCCACCTTCAAGGTAGGAACCCAGTATCGCCAAACCGGTTTTGCCGCAACCGTAAGCGGATTCTACGCACACGGCACCAACATGATTGACTGGGTTCAGACTTCCGTGACTGAGCAGAACGACAGCAAGTATCATGTGATGAACATCGGAAAGCTCAACAACATGGGCTACAACGTAGATGCTACTATCTACATGAGAGAGTTGGTACCAAACAGTTTCATTACTCGCATCAAGTTAGGTTATGCTTACATCTATCAGGATCATAAGACCGAGACCAACATCCTGAAATCACTCTATGCATTGGAGTATCTGAAGCACAAGGCAGTATTCGGGCTGGATCATCAGATATGGAACAAGCTTTCAGCATCCTGGAGCGTAAGATGGCAGCAGAGAATGAATGGCTATCATCCATACACCAAGGTGGATTGCAAGCTGATGTGGGATGAGAAAAAATACAATATCTTCGTGAAAGCCGACAACATCACTTGCCACCGCTATTACGACCTCACTGCCGTTAAGCAGCCAGGTTTGTGGATTATGGCAGGAGCCAGCGTAAATCTCGGTTGGTAATATAAAACAAAAAAGTCTTCAAGCCATTTTGGCTTGAAGACTTTTTCCGTTTATTCCGGTTTCTGATATTTTCCGTTCACTTTTATCGGTTCGAGATGGATTCCCACATGGGTATCTGCGCCGAAGTGCTGCTTCAGTTTTGTTTCTATATGAGTAGCATGTTCATGCGCCTCATAGAGCGAGAGAGAACCCGGCATGCGGACATGCATTTCTATCGCAATCTTGTTTCCGATGCGACGGGTACGCAGGTTATGAATCTCTCCCACTCCCTGCTCTTCGTTCGCAATCTTCAGGATTTCATCTTCCTCAGTTTCTGGAAGACTGGCATCCGTCAGTTCTTTCACAGATTGCATCACCAGTCCCCAGGCGGCCTTGATGATGAAGGCACTCACGATGATGGCAGCCAGCGGATCGAGCACCGCCCACTTTTCTCCCAGGATAATGGCGCCGCCTATACCGAACATCGTTCCGATACTTGATAAAGCATCGCTGCGATGATGCCAGGCATTCGCCACAACTGCCTCGGAATGATATTTCTTTCCGGCTTTTACCGTAAACTGATAAGCCCACTCCTTCATCACGACACTTACGATGGCAGCAATCAAGGCAACAATGCCCGGCTGCTGCAATGTCTCGCCGCAGATGGCACGATAGGTCTTGGTAACACCAGAATAACAGATCATCACACCCACCACGAAGAGCGAAATGCCGATGATGGCTGTGGCAAGCGTCTCGTATTTGCCATGACCATAGTCATGGTCCTTATCCTTCGGCTTATTGCCTAGTTTTACGAATACCAGTACCACCACATCGGTAGCGAAATCGGTGAGCGAGTGGATGGCATCCGCTATCATGGCTGCTGAATGTCCAAGGATACCAGCAGCAAACTTCAATACGAGCAGCACCACATTGATGATGCTTCCCGCTATCGTTACCTTATATACTTCCTTTACTCTATCCATAATTGTTTTTGTATAACGGCTTCCTTTCGAGCCTTATGTTCTTATATAATGAGCGGCAAAGATAAGGCAAAATTATGAAAGCAGATAAGAAATGCGATTAAAAAAGTATAAAAAAACATATTCATACACAGAATTATCACTAAAACATCGTACATTTGCATTTAATTTAATGCAGATTAATTTAATGGCCATTACATTATGAAGTTTTACGATAGAGAAAAGATTGCGAGATAAGGCTGAAGCCTTTCCGCATCAGTGTCATCAAAGAAATCTTGCATGATTACAACCCTAATTATACATCAGAAGACTTGCTCTGCCTGTACATGCTCACGGGTGGTGTAGCCAAATACATTGTCCAGCTCATGGACGCAGGAGCCACCAATAAAGCATCCATGCTAAGATGGGTTACAGAGATTGACAGTCCCTTCCTCAGCGAGGGCAAGGAGTTAGTTATTTCTGAGTTTGAAAAAGACTATGCCAGATAGACATCATCGCCCTCAACGACATTGACCGTACCGCCTTGGTAGCAGAGGTAAAACGCAATGCCAGCAGATATGATGCTCGCTTGCTACAAGAGAAGTTCGAGAGCATCAAAGGTAACTTTGGGAAATACAAAGAGACCAAGCTGGTAGGTCTCTCAATGGAAGACATGTAATTTTAAGGCTATATTTTCCCAAAAAGTGAAACGTTGTCTCACTTTTGGGGAAAGGCATTGCTTTGAATTACCCAAATATGGCATCCTATCATCATTGATAATGCGAACTATTTCAAAGATAGAATGATTAAAAAAGTAGATATATCTTACATTTTTTATTTAATTGTGTTAAATTCAAGCCTAAATCAACACTTAACCAATCAAAACAAATGGCATTTTAGAAAAAAGTGTTATCTTTGTGGTGTCTATACCCATACCGAAAGCCCCGATGGGCAGAGGTTGGGCAGACATATATACATATAAGGCGTAACTGTACGCTTTGGTTTTGACTTGTTAGAACTTCGCAAACTCTCAACTGTTCGTCAAAGACAAAGCAACGGGAACGCCTCATGGGGTGTATTATATACAGTCCTCATTGGCTTCGGACGATTCTATTGTTCGTTGTCAAGGGTGCTTTCTATATACTTACACTGGCGTGGGGCTTTCGGCGTTGCTCGTTTCGTACGAACAGGGCAATGCGAAGGCCTTAACAAGTGGAACGAGTGACAGGACTGGCTCCACGCTTTCATTTGTATATATACTAACCTTTTGTAAAACAAGCCAACATGGTAGCCATTGGCAAAAAATATTTGTAATATGGCAATATCAAGTATTGAGCATCGAGGCTATTATTATGATATATTCGATGCACGAGGCAAAAAAACAAAAAGCATTTCTGATAACATCGGAGAACTGCTGGGGTGGAGTGACAGGTTTTTCATTGTTATGAAAGGCTATTACTATGACACCTATGATGAGCAAGGTAAAAAAATCAAATCAATTTCAACAAACATCGGCAATTTCGTTTCTATCTGCGCTGATCAATTCATTGTCAGAAAGGGTTCATATCTTGATACATACGATGCTTGGGGAAAGAAAATAAGCTCTCGTGTTGCAAGATAAAATTTAGTAACCAACAAACTCTCCACTGTCATAATGGGGAGTTTGTTTTTATGACACCAGAAAAATAGCTCTTTTATGGAAAACAAAAAATTCTTCACATACACAGCAATTGCTGCCTGTATGATATGTGCCATTGCGGTAGCTTTCAATGTTTTTACGGATTTTGAATTGCCAGGCAGAATCATGGCTGCGATATTAGGTGTTGTCATTACGGCAACCATAACACAGGTGCTTCTTCAGGGACAAACCCAAAAAGAGGGAACGTTGAAACGGGACTCTAAAATATTCGAGGAAAAATTGAAAATATATAAGAATTTTCTCAATAGTCTCTACAAAGCCGTAAAAGACGGAAAATTAACCGACAGTGAGAAGATGGAGCTTCAATTCCAGACATCTCTTGTAGCCATGCATTGTGACCCTAAATTCATCAAGACTATAAGTGACGCAGTAAATGGCGTGATAAAAAGCACTTGTCCAAACAAAGGTGATGAACATACTCCGCAGACAGCACTAATAGCCAGTCTGTTTGATGTGGTAGAAGCATTCAGACAGGATCTGTATCCAGATGAATTTGAAAAATTCGACAAAGAAGACAGGGACTATGCTATCAAGAAATTTGACGATGCATATCAGAATGCAAATGAGGGTGAAGATTCCCCAAAGGAGCATCTCGTTGTTGATGTAAATTTGCTTTCTAATATATCAACGCTAATAACGCAAGCGACAACTCAAAATAGCCCAGAACTTGCTGACGACAATAACCCAAAGGCAAATAGCATAGAGAAAGAAAGTACAGGCAATCTTGGGAGTTTATGGGAAAAAGCTATTGAAAGATGGAAAAACTCAGGATGGACAGTAAACCCCGAGCCAATAACCGAGGAACGTCCTTTGTGGCTGAAAAGGGAAGATGGTGTTCTGGGCGAAATATACATGGGATTTCATGATGGTCATTACTATTTGGAGGCAAGTTATGAGAATGATTCCAATTTCTCACAATGCCTGAAATGGAAGAATGGAGGTCGAAGAAGATATGGAGAATGGTGGGAATATCCGCCATTATGTTTTGACACTCCACAAGGAGAATTCTTGGAGAAATTTGAATCTTCCTTAGAACTGCGGAAGTATATTATAGACAAGGTGGAATACCTGCAATCTGTCATCATGAAGAATGATCTTACAACCCGTTGGATGAAGGCTGTAGGCAAGCAGAAAGACTGGTATTTGTTCACTTGGTATTGGTCTACTCTTGCCTGTGAATACCAGAATGATGCGGAAGGGAAAATCTATATGGATACTATGCCTATTGATGGTAAGGAATCAGCAATCATTCAGTTGGGCAATAGGGCTAACGACAGAGAACTGCTCAAACAAACTTTGAATAGAATCGGATTGGCAGACAGAATCAGCGAAATTCAAGAAGACTGCTTCATCAACTTGGAAGAAACAGGCTCGTTAGATCCAAATGTCATAGGAGACAAACTGCAGCATTGGATAAAACTGATATCCGAATCTGTACCATCATCTGCCAATTGACTAACAGAAAAAGATTTTTCGAATATGAAAAGTTTTGCAGCAATTGACTTTGAGACAGCCAACCAGCACCGCTCCAGCGTGTGCAGTGTTGGAGTGGTAGTTGTGCGCAATGGCAAGGTGACGGACAAGCTGTATCGGCTGATAAAGCCGACTCCCAATTTCTACACTTACTGGTGTACAGAAGTGCATGGAATGACCAATGCGGACACTGATGATGCTATGGATTTTCCAGAAGTATGGGCAGAAATTGCACCGCATATCCAGGGCTTACCATTGGTTGCCCACAACAGTTCGTTTGACGAGAGTTGCCTGAAGGCTGCATTTGAGGCATACGACATGGAGTATCCTGGGTATAGATTCTACTGCACATGCCGTGCTTCAAGAAAATTGTTGGGGGACAAACTTCCCAATCATCAACTTCAAACTGTTGCTGCATATTGTGGATACGACCTCACCAAACATCACCATGCAATGGCAGATGCGGAAGCTTGCGCTGCAATTGCAATTAAACTCATAGACCTTTAAATGTTTTCATTATGGACGCTTCAACAACTATAAATCAAATGCTGTCGGGCAACAAAATCTTTGTCCCGACTTATCAAAGAGCATATTCCTGGGAAGACAAGCAGACAAAGCAGTTTCTTGTGGACTTGCAGGATTATGTAGAAAGCCATACGGCATCAAGTTATTATTTCGGACATTTTCTGTTCGAGGATAAAGGCAGTCGCAATTTTGCCATCATTGACGGTCAACAGCGTCTGACCACTATTACTATATTCATCTCCGCCATCTACAGAAGATTGGAAGAGTTGGCAGGGGCTTTATCAGAGGATGACGTTTTTCTTTATGGCACTCTTGTGAAAGTCGGACAAACCTACAGATTCTCTACTGTTGATTATGACAATCAATTGTTCCGTGACTATGTCATCAATAAAGTAAAAACTGACCGTAATGGGTTGGAGACAGAATCACAAAAGCGTATTGTCGCGGCTTACGACTACTTTATTAGTCAATTGAATGCCTATGACGAGGAGTCATTGCACGATATATTAGAAGCAGTCGTAAATGCCACTTGCACTACGCATACAGTAAAGGACGAGGCTGAAGCCATCCAAATGTTTATCTTCCAGAACAACCGTGGCAAAAAGCCGTCCAATCTTGAAATAATCAAAGCGCAGTTCCTATACAATATTCATCTTTATTGTACATCTGAAGATGAGAAAGCAGAGTTGATAAGCGAGGTAAAGAATCGCTTTGAACACATCTACAAATCTATATCAAAGATAGAAGGCAATATAGATGAGGATGATATTCTCACATACACTTTGCGTGTGTACTTCAATAGCCTGGATGCAAGCAATGCCTTGCAAAAAGTGGATGAAGAATTAGGGAAAGATGATTCACGCATCAATTTCATTCGCAGTTTCACCCATTCACTTGCTGATAGTTTTGAACAAATGACCGTTTTCTTCCACAACGAGCAAACGGATATTATGGCACACACACTGTGGATTATCGGCCAGCCTGCTATTATTTTTCCATTTGTAATCAAGGCTTATAGCAATGGCGTTTCTGATGACGATTTCAGATTATTAGCCAAGGCTCTAACCTCTGTATTCTTGCGTCACAGAGTTATTGGCACACGTGCTGTTCTCACATGGAGATTGAATGATGTTTTCAAGGAATTTAAAGGTGACGTTCATGCTGTTGTCAATCATATAGAATGGATGAAGACTACAACAGACGGATGGTGGGATTATTGGAACAACGTTGAGTTTAAACGTATGCTTGAAGGCAATTTCGATGGAGGACATGGCATTGCCAAAATCATCCTTTGGCTTTATGAGAATCACCTCATAGAAAAGGGCAAGTCTGGCTATGGGTTGAAACGTTATGATGCTGTGGAGAAATCTCAGTGTGAGCATATTGCTCCAAACACAGAAAATCAAGATGCCAATAGTGGCTATTGTCCGTACGATGATGAATTTAGAGAGTCGTATCTAAATTGTCTCGGAAACTACTTGTTACTTTCTGGCCATCATAACGAATCTATCGGAAACAATTCTTTTGAAGCTAAACGAAACACCTATACCCAGTTACTCCAGCAACAGGAAATCCGTAACTTGACGGAACAGGATCATCTTTGGGACAAGGCTAAAATTGACAAAAGAAAAGAGCTTATTGTTGATTTTGTGATGGCAACATTCTAAC
>URLG01000097.1 GCA_900548535.1 Candidatus Segatella intestinihominis
ACCCCGACCTTGGCAAGGTCGTGCTCTACCAACTGAGCTATTTCCGCTTGTAATCCTACATTAGATAGGAGCGTTCCTCTGAATGCGAGTGCAAAGGTACTACTTTTTTCTGAATTACCAAACTTTTCGGGCTTTTTTTTCAAGAAAAATGCACATTTTGCCTATTTTTTGTGGCAAAACATGCATTTTCCTGCCTTTTTCTATCCCTTTTGCTCATTTTTTAGCTTAACGAAGCTGCCTATCTAATCCATCCTGCTCTTGTAATCTTCGTATCCAAATTCTCGCAAAATCTCCAATTCTCCATCCAAATGTACGATTCCGATAGCAGGATGGGTGATACCATTAAAGGTATTTGTCTTGACCGTGGTATAATGGAGCATATCTTCGAATATGACATTCTCACCGATTTCGAGTTGATGATCAAAACGCCAATAGCCCATAAAGTCGCCACTCAAGCAACTATTTCCACCTATTCTATAGATATGCTCACCAGCTGGAGCCTGCATCGGGTCTTCCACCTCTAAAGTTTCAGCATTTCTGATAGCTGGCATATATGGTATTTCCAAACAATCAGGCATGTGGCAAGTGAAGCTGGCATTAACAATGGCGGTACGAATGCCCTTGTCCTCTACCACATCCACCACCTGAGCAACCAAAGGTCCCGTTTGCCAAGCGAAAGCACTACCTGGCTCCATGATGACCTGCAAATGGGGATAACGAGCATGAAATTCCTTTAATATATTAATAAGGTGTAAGACATCATAGTCCTTGCGTGTCATGAGATGACCGCCCCCAAAGTTGATCCACCTGAGTTGAGGAAACCATTTGGAGAACTTCTCCTCTATATGAGCTAAGGTGCGTTCAAATACATCTGCCCCACTCTCACAATGGCAATGACAATGGAACCCCTCTATGTCGGATGGCAATACTTCGGGCAACTTGTCTGCCGAAACGCCAAATCTAGTACCTGGCGCACATGGATTATACAACAAGGTCTCCACCTCTGAATATTCTGGATTGACTCTCAATCCCAACTTCACATCAGGATTTACCTTTCGTGCCCACTCATGATAACGCGCATACTGCGACAGAGAATTAAAAGTGAGATGACTGGAACATCTAGCTATCTCTTCTATTTCATAATCGGTATAAGCTGGCGAAAAGGTATGCGCTTTGCTACCAAATTCACAATATGCCAATTTAGCCTCGCTCAAGGAGCTGGCTGTAGTCGAAGAGATATACTCTCGAAATATAGGAAAAGTTTTCCAGAGAGCATACGCCTTGAAGGCAAGAATAACCTCCACATTCGCCTCTCGAGACACCTCCTGAATGAGGGTCAGATTGCGACGCAAGCGTTCTTCCTCCAAAACGTAAATTGGACGATGAATCTCATTAAAATTCGCTAAATTTACTTTCATAACTTGATAAATATTAATTTTATGGTGCAAAGATAGCTTTTTATCCCGAATATAATTGCTAGTTTGGTATTTTTTTAATACTTTTGCAACAGAAAAAAGCATTTTTACGATGAAATTAGCAATAATGACCAAATCCACATTCTTTGTGGAAGAAGATAAGATACTAGCTTCGCTCTTCGACGAGGGCATGGACAACCTGCATCTTTTCAAGCCAGGTTCCTCCCCTATGTTCGCCGAGCGACTGCTCACTCTTTTGCCAGAAGACTACTTGCGCAAGGTGACAGTCCATGATCATTACTACCTGAAACAGGAGTATGACTTGGCTGGCATTCATATTGACGACCCACTGGCGCCAGTGCCTGATGGCTACAAGGGAAAATACAGCAGGACTTGCACAGAATTGTCCATGCTCAAGGAGATGAAGAAGAAATCCAACTATGTTTTTCTGAAGAACATCTTCGACTGCATCGAGTTTAAAGACGAGAAAGCTTCATTCAGCCTGCAACAATTGGAAGCAGCAGCTAAAGCTGGGTTGATCGACAAGAAGGTATATGCCCTGGGCGGTATGAGCCTGGAGAATCTCAAGATGGCAAAAGATCTGGGATTTGGAGGTGTGGTGATATGTGGCGACTTATGGAATCGTTTCGACATCCACAACGAACGAGACTTCAAGGAACTCATCCAGCACTTCGAGAAGTTGAGAAAAGCCATCAGCTAATCTCTCACCTTCGCTTAGTAATGATAAGAAATAACTATATTAATACATATAAACACGAAAGAAAATGAGTGACAAGAACTCTTTTTTGGTATTCTCAGGTACTAACTCGAGATACCTTGCAGAGAAAATCTGCGCTAGTTTAGGTTGCCCACTGGGTAATTTGGTTGTAACCAAGTTCTCTGATGGTGAGTTTGGCGTTTCTTTTGAGGAATCTATCCGTGGTCGCGATGTATTCCTCGTACAGAGCACCTTCCCTAATTCAGACAACTTGATGGAGTTGCTGTTGATGATTGATGCAGCCAAGCGTGCTTCTGCCCGCCAGATCATCGCCGTAGTGCCTTACTTCGGTTGGGCTCGCCAGGATCGCAAGGACAAACCACGTGTCAGCATCGGTGCTAAGTTGGTAGCCGACTTGCTCAGCGTTGCTGGTATCGACCGTCTCATCACCATGGACCTCCATGCTGACCAGATTCAGGGTTTCTTCGATGTTCCAGTGGACCATCTCTATGCTTCAGGTGTCATCTTGCCTTACTTGCAGAGCTTGCGCTTGAAGGATATGGTCATCGCTTCTCCTGACGTAGGTGGTTCTAAGCGTGCCAACACTTACGCTAAGTACTTCGGTTGCCCACTCGTACTCTGCAACAAGACTCGTGCCCGTGCCAATGTGGTTGCCAGTATGCAGATTATCGGTGACGTGAAGGACAAGAACGTTGTCATTATCGACGATATGGTAGACACCGCCGGTACCATTACCAAGGCTGCCGACATCATGAAGGAGGCTGGTGCCAAGACCGTTCGTGCTTGCGCTTCTCACTGTGTGATGAGTGGTCCAGCTTCTGAGCGTGTACAGGCTTCAGCCCTTGAGGAGATTGTATTCACCGACTCAATCCCTTACACCAACCGTTGCGCAAAGGTTAAGCAGATCTCTATCGCAGATATGTTTGCCGAGACCATTCGCCGTGTAGAAGAGAACGAGAGTATCTCTGACCAGTATTTGGTATAACATACAGAATACATACTATAAAAAAGGAGTCATTCTCAATCGTGAGAATGACTCCTTTTTCTGTAAACATACGAATCAGAAAAATCCCACACCTCCTTGCGAGATGTGGGATTAAATATATGATGCGAATTGTCGCTATCGTATTAGTCCAACCACTTAACGTAGCAGAAGTCCTGACGATGTGGCAACTTATCGTTCTTAGGATACATACGAACACCGGTCTTGAATGAACCTGCGTTAACTGGCTCAATCTCTGCCTCGAATGTATAATTGTTACCCTCGTGACCAACAACCTTGAATGGATAAACAGCATAAATCTGCTTACCATCCTCTGGCTGATCCTTCAATACTACAAGCTCCAAGCCGATAGCATCGTTCAAGCCCTGCTCGTCGATAACATACTGAACCTTGATCTTCTGGCCAGTCTCAGCTGCCATCAACATGCAGTCATCCTTAGATACTACACGGATACCATCCCAACGCTCAGCTACCTGCTCCTTCCAGAGAGCAATCTCCTTAGCCTCTGCGAAGTCTTTAGCGCTCAACTTCTTGAAGCGAGCAGCCTCCTTGTTGTAGAACTTATCATAGTAGTCATCCAACTGACGCTTCATAGTGTAGTGAGGAGCGATAGTAGCGATAGAGTTCTTTACTACCTGGATCCACTCCTTGCTGAAGCCTTCCTTGTTCTTGTTGTAGTACATTGGGATGATGTCGTTCTCCAAGAGGTTGTAGATAGTAGCAGCATCGAGCTGATCCTGGTAACCCTGGTTCTGGTATGTACGCTTCTCAGGAAGAGCCCAACCAGCACCCTCACGGTAACCTTCTACCCACCAACCATCAAGTACAGAGAGGTTGACAACACCATTCATCTCAGCCTTCTCGCCTGATGTACCAGAAGCCTCCAATGGACGAGTAGGAGTATTCATCCAAATATCAACACCAGAAACCAAGCGGCGAGCCAATGTCATATCATAGTCCTCCAAGAAGATAATCTTGCCGAGGAACTCAGGACGCTGAGAAATCTCGAAGATCTTCTTGATCAAGCCCTGACCTGCACCATCAGCTGGGTGAGCCTTACCTGAGAAGAAGAACAATACTGGATGCTCTGGGTCGTTAACGATCTTAGACAAGCGATCCAAGTCGGTGAAGAGCAAGTGAGCACGCTTGTAAGTAGCGAAACGACGGCAGAAACCAATCATCAAAGCGTTAGGGTTGATGCGCTCCAAGAGAGATACTACACGAGCTGGGTCACCCTGGTTCTTCAACCATGTCTCTGCAAACTTCTCACGGATATAAGCTACGAGCTTCTTCTTCAAAGTCATACGAGTATTCCAGATTTCCTCGTCTGAAACCTTGTAGATGGCATGCCAGATTTCCTCGTTGCTCTGGTCTTTCATGAAGTTCTTGTCGAAGTATGTATCATAGAGTTTACGCCACTCTGTAGCTGTCCATGTAGGGAAGTGAACACCATTGGTAACATAGCCTACGTGGTTCTCCTCAGGGAAGTAACCCTTCCAAATGTTAGAGAACATCTGCTGGCTAACCCAACCGTGGAGCTTACTTACACCATTAACCTCCTGGCAAGTGTTGCAAGCGAAGGTAGAGAGGCAGAAACGCTCGTTGTGATCGTCAGCATTCTCACGACCCATACCGATGAACTCATCCCAAGAGATGCCAAGGCGCTGTGGATAGCCACCCATGTACTTGCCGAAGAGAGCCTCGTCGAAATAGTCGTGACCAGCTGGCACTGGAGTATGAACAGTATAGAGAGAAGAAGCACGAACCAACTCAAGAGCCTGGTTGAAGTTCAAGCCATCCTCCTCGATGTAATCGCAGAGACGCTGCAAGTTGCAGAGAGCAGCATGACCCTCGTTGCAGTGGTAGATATCCTTCTTGATACCCATCTTCTTGAGTGCGAGCATACCACCGATACCGAGCAAAATCTCCTGCTTCAAGCGATTCTCCCAGTCACCACCATAGAGAGAGTGAGTGATAGGACGATCGAACTCTGAGTTCATATCATTATCAGTATCAAGGAGATACAACTTGATACGACCAACGTTCATCTGCCATACGTATGCATGTACCTGATAGTTAGTGTAAGGTACATCAACTACCATAGGATAACCATTCTCATCATATACTCGCTCGATAGGGAGAGAGTTGAAGTTCTGAGCATCATAGTTAGCAATCTGCTGACCATCCATGCTCAAAGACTGCTTGAAGTAACCAAAACGATAAAGGAAACCTACTGCGCAGAGATCCACGTTGCTATCAGAAGCCTCCTTCAAGTAGTCACCAGCAAGCATACCAAGACCACCAGAGTAGATTTTAACCACCTGGTTGATACCATACTCCATACAGAAGTAAGCTACAGATGGGCGCTTAGCGTTAGGCTTCACATCCATGTAGTCACGGAACATCTTGTAAACGTTCTTCACCTTAGCCATAGTCTCCTTATCCTTAACGATGGCTTCCTTGCGGTCGTAGCTCAAACGCTCCAAGAGCAATACTGGGTTAGCGTTAACCTTCTCATACAAGTCAGGATCAAGGCTCTTGAACAAGTCACGACCCTCGTAGTTCCAGGCCCACCACATATTGTGAGCAATCTCGTCCAAGCACTTCAACTCCTTAGGAAGGCTAGACTTAATAGTTGTCTCCTTCCATTGAGGAGCATTTGTGTAATCTGCTTTAATTTTCATTGTCTTATTATATTAAAGTATTATTTATTATCAATATGTTATTTCTTCATTCTTTCCTCAGCCTTGCGCAATGCAAAGTCGTAGGCATCATAATAGTACTCGATGAAATGCTTCCACAAAGCCTTCTCCGACAAGGTTTCAGCATTCTTGCGGCACTTATTGACCTGAGTCTTGGTGAAACCAGAATACTTGGCCACAGTATCCTTGATGGCATCAGCCACCTCAGAATAATTATAATCTGTACGCTTGATGACCTTGACTCCATCTTCAATCTCGCTGTAGCCACCCTTCTCGGTGTTAGCCCAAAGACCAAATCCTGCCAAGTCGGTAGTGATACAAGGCACCTTGAATGCCACAGCCTCCAATGGAGTATAGCCCCAAGGCTCATAATAAGATGGATAGATGCAAAGATCATTGCCCAGCACTACATCGTAATAGCTCTTGTTAATGATACCATCATTACCAATAAGATAGCAAGGCAAGAAGATGAGTTTCACCTTGTCTTCCTTGTTATTATGCATATTGTAGTACTTCAGCATGCCCAGCACATTGTCATGGCTCATATTGTGCAACCAGTGAGTAATCTCTGGCACTTCCAAAGGTGTATCAAACTTCTTCCCACTGTTCAAGCGGTCCAAGAGGTCCTGTCGAGGCTCACCTACCCAACCAGGCACATCGATGAATGCCAATACATTCTTCTTCAAGTTGCCATCACGGAGCAAGCGATTCATCGCCTCGATATATACATCAATACCCTTGTTGCGGAACTCATAGCGTCCGCTGGTAGATACAATCAGGGTATCATCATCCAGGTCTGTTCCCATCAAGGCATTTGCCACATCAAGCAAGCGCTTGCGAGCCTCCTTGCGTTTCTTGGTAAATGTAGATGCCTTTGGTACGAAGCTATTGTCAAAACCATTAGGCAACACAAAGTCTACTGGCTTGTCCAAAAGTTCCTTACACTCATTGGCGGTAATGTCGCTCACGGTAGTGAAGCAATCCACATACTTAGCAGTCTGCTTCTCTATAGAGTGCTTGCTCTGCATATTGAGTTCACCAGCCATCTGGTCACCATTGTATGCAAAAAGATAGTCATATAGAGGCTTGTTGTTACCAGCAATACTACGTCCGATGCTTGTAGCATGCGTAGTAAAAATGGTGGCAACCTCAGGCAGATGCTTGTTGACATAAAGCACACCAAGTCCAGTCATCCATTCATTACCATGATAGATGACCTTCTTGCCCTTACCCACTACATGCTTATAGAAACTTTCTACCACCAAAGCGGCAGCATAAGAGAACATGGACGCTTCGTCATAGTCGCCATAGGCGTGCAAGCTATCAACCTGATAGTCCTGCCAAAGCTGCCCATAGATTTGGTCTTTAATCGCATAGTAAGGTGTGAAATCTACCAAGACTGCCACAGGCTGCCCAGGTATATTCCATCTACCCACCTTTACCTTTAAGCCCTCCTTGAGAGCTTCGATTTTCCACTGCGCATATAGCGTATCGTCCTCAGAGAAATAAGGATTCACCTTGTCTCCCCAACAATCAGGTCCAATGAAGATAAGTTGGTCCTGAAGCTTTTCCGTAAGAGTCTTAGCACGTGTTGAAAGTACGGTATAAATACCACCTACCTTGTTACACACTTCCCAGCTCGATTCAAATATATAATCTGGAAATATTCTTTTCTTTTCCATATAAAATATCAATAAAACACCGCAAAGATAAGTAAATAATTACAAAAAAACGAATAATTCTCATTAAAATCATGTAAAAAGCATGTTTTTCTTGATTTAAATAAATAACTTTGTCAGAGTAATTTGAAATATGGATATGAAAAGAAGAATTTTAGCAACAATTTTATGTCTCGCCAGCATGGTATGCATGGCGCAAACAGACAGCACCCTATTCAAGGGTAAAATCATCAACAAAGAGTATGATGTCTATATGAACCTAGATTTCTACCATAAGAATCTCAAGGTACCGGGCCAAGAACTCTTTGGAGAGATGCCTGGTTATTTTGGTGACAAAAGAGATAGCCGCAAATGGCTAGTTACCGATGCTGAGATAGAAGGCAACACCGCTCACCTATCCATCATCAATGATTATGGTAGCGAGGATCTTACTGCCGACTTGGTGGCATTGCCTGATGGAAGCTACGAACTACAGCAGAAAGATGGAAGCGCCCTGAAGATAGCACGTAACAGAAAATGGGTAAAAGTACCTAAAAAGATGAGTTTTACCAAAGAATAAGCCTCTTTCTCATATTTTGCGAATTTCGCCCCGATGTAAGAGTGGCTTTGAAATTCGCGAAATATGAGCCACCTTATTATGTTAAATAGAAGAGACAAATACACAAAAAAGCCCCGACTTCGTAAGAAATCGAGGCTTTCAAATTAAAAGAAGGCGGCTACCTACTCTCCCGCATTGCATTGCAGTACCATCGGCG
>URLG01000098.1 GCA_900548535.1 Candidatus Segatella intestinihominis
TCTGACCTGCCGTCTTCAGTTCGTCCGTAGTCATCGGATACTGGTTGAACAGCTGACAGGTGAAATTGGCGATAGGACACATCTGTCCGCTGCTGGAAGCGGCTAGCGCCACCACATAGATACGGTCGCCATACTTAAAGGTCTGCTTGCTGCTGACTCCATTACCATCCAGATTTCGCCATGCGCTAGTGGCCGCTCTATTATTCAGCAAATCCAGACTCAAATCAAAGAAACGGGATGAAGAACTACCTGTATATGTCCACCAGACAAACTGGGTTTTATCGGAATTATAGACACGCCATTGCACTTTAGTTGCCTGAACAACCTCTGAAGAGAAATCCGACTCCTTTATCTTATGCGCCTCATCCTCTGCAAAGACATGATGCGTATAGCTATTATTCATGGGATGGAAATAATAGTTGGATACATCATTCTGATTCAAACGGAGTGTCATGGTGGCTTTAAAATCCATCAATCCTGCCGAAACACCCTTTCCATCTTCATAAGAATAATCCCTGTTTTTTCCCGTTTCCAGGAGTTTCTGCTTGATATCATTCGCCATCTTTTCTGCCGGCATAATATGGAAGATGTATCGGATAGAAAGGGTTGGCTCATGATCGAAGGTTCCATTGCAGCCGTCCATGTATCGGCTCACATCGCAGGCGATGGTCTCCCCAGTCCAGGAAGTATCAGAGGGACGGGTATATTTTACACCCACCGAATTACGATTTGGCCCGGATCGAAGCTTATAGGCTATCAAACCTTTATTTATCCCATGAGCATCATACATGCGCTGCAACCAGACGTCGGCAGAATATTTCTCCAACTGATCAGAAGCCTTATCAGTATCGTAATTATACCATCTGAAATATCCTCTAGGTTCCAAATTTGTACCATTGCCCGAATAGCCGGAAAATGGCAACGACAACTCCTTACTACCGCCGCTAGGCAGGGCGATATAATAATGAACCACATGCGTTTTCTGTCGGAGACAGTCATAGGCGGCATCTATCACCTCGTAATCGCCGGTTTTATTGGCGATACCTTCATAATGCTTAAAGGTCTCGGAATAAGCCATCCCAGGCATCAAGCAGATGATGCCCAGGATGAACAATATGTATTTTGAAAATAAACTAATTCCTTTCATAGCTAAAAGTCTTTGTATTTAATACTATTTTTTCTGTATTCTTTCCTGCACGGGTCAGGTCCACATGCTTCATTGTAAAGCGAACCTTGCGGGAGATGATAGGATACATGTCCAAGCCATTCTGTTCCTTCACCTTGATCTTCATTGTGTAAATGGAAGAACCCGTGCGGTTGCCCATTTCTCCTTCCAGGCGGTAAGCGGATGGAACCCAGGCTGGCGAGCTATCAAAGATGTTTACACCATCAGCTCCCTGCGGATTCTGCTCCTGCAGCTTCCAGCCATCAGAACCTGTTGCATCCGTTCCCATCTGCCATTCACTCACTGAAAGGGCCTGAGAACCAGTACGGCTCAACTTGATGACCTCAGGCTTGATATGAAACTCTCCATAATAACCGAAGTCAAGCGAAAGGTTTTCCCCATCATCCTTTACCTTCGGCAACACACCGATTGGCGAGAATGCCTCCACCTTCCACCTAATCTGATAATCCTCCAGCTTGATAGGAATCTTCAGATAATCATTGCGCCGGATTTCATTCCATGATAGCATGGCATAACGCTGGCTACTGGTAGTGCCCGTAGCCGCATCTACCGTAGTAAGCGAAAGGATAAAATACCGGTTGCCACCATCTGCTCCCTTATCTACCAAACTCTCGTTCATATAGAAACAAGCCGTTTGCTTAGCTCTAGCCTCAATGGTTATACCATCGTTTTCTGCAGCCCTCAGCGTGAGGGTTCCCTTCTTTGCCGAATTTGGCAGATTCACTTGCAATTGATCATTCGAATCCACATTTGGCAAAAGCTTGACATTCGGATTACCGTTCAGGGTGACATCCGAAAGGGTGATGGTCTTCAGATTGATGGCATGATCGGTGGCATTGGTAATGAAGAGCTGTACCTTAGCCACCATACGGATAACCTCCAGATTGATGACTTGCTGATTATCAGTTATATTCACAATCTGCTTATTACTCATCGGATAACCGTTCTGCAAGTCAGGCGCCATCGACTGATGGAAGAGTTTACTGTTGCCATCCATCTGATAAGTCTTTTCATCAAAACCAGTAGGCAGAACAGATGTAATGGCATCCAACCCGATATCTTCAGGCTTGATATTGGCAAAAGAATAGAAGGTTGTCTCGCCCTTATTCAGCTCCACAAAGGCCTGGTCTTTCTCTACCTCAGTAACACCAGATTTCAAATCGGAAGTGATAATCTTCTCTATCTGTCCATTCTGTACCACCACCACAAACCAGCTTTTCATCATTTCTCCAGGCCAAGCTTCGGTATCCGTCTCCCAACCCGCCCTGGTCAGAGAAGACCGGGAAGACTGTGACGTCTGGGAAGATAAGGCAGACAGCTGCAACGTCACCCCTACCCGGTTCTCGGCATCAGCCTGAACGGGAAAGGAAGTTGCATCATCACCGGCAGAACAAGCCGCCAGCAAGCATACTGCCCAAATACATATATAATAGTATATCTTTGCCATGTTTTGAAAAGCCAACAATCAATTGCTTGATTTATATTTTCTTATTAATTCTTTATTTATTATTCATAGAAGTTACATCACGATATCTTCGTGATTACGTACATTCCATTTCCTCACCGTCAACTTCACGAGATTCTGACCATTGCTGCTCTTATACACCTCGAAGATATAATAATGGTCGCGTACGATATCATTGATGGTTGTACCTTCCGTTCCTTGGTCTGTATAATCAATGAAACGCAGGGTATATTCCTTATCTTTGCCTGATGCATCCTGTTCAACGGTTCCATTTCTAACCAGTTTCAACTTGATGACACATTTATCCGCATCATTTCTGCCCGTATTCTGATATTCAGGCAGATAGATGGGCACATTATCTGTCAGGGTGATGCCACCGCTTTGCTTTGTATCATAGAAGTGCGAAAACTCCTTATGGGTAAGCGATGCAGTCCGTTCACAATCTGTATATTTACCAGGCATACAATAGCCCTTATTATTATAGTTGAAGAGTTGCATACTATGTATGCTCCATCCATTATTCTTCATCTCGTTACTCAGATTCACCTTTACCTTGGCTACCGCCCTCAGCAGATTGATATCCGAGAAATCCTGAAGCTTGCCGGCAGCAAGTGTAAAGGCAACTTTCTTGACACCCCACATCGGCAGATACTTAGGATTTGCTTCGTAATTAAACGACTTCTGGGCGATATCCGTATCGTTGTAGTCTTTCTGCAAGTCAGCCTCACTCATATTGAAATTGGCATAAACCACCATTTTTCCTTCAAAATGATTACCAACAAGCACCTTGTTGCTCACAGGCAAAGAGCCTGTCAACCGGTAGATATTACCGCCCACATGAATGAGCACCATGTTTTGCAGGACTCCAGCCATACGATGATTTACATCATAGAAAACGACGTGGAATCTGCTAAAGTCGATATTGTTTTCCATCTCCGTTTCCGGATCTTCAGTCTTATCTTCTTCACCTCTCGAAGCCAGTGGCTTTACAAAAGGTTGCCCCATTCTTGTATTACTATTTTTATCTGCTCCTTTCAAGCAAAGGGTAAGCGTGATATTTGCTTCCGCTTCCCCTGCATTTGTATCTCCTTGGTCGCATGAGACCAAAGCAATACAGCCTAGCCAAGCCATCGCTATTGATACGAAGAACCTAAGCAGTCCCCCAGCATATCTTATTCCTTTCATCTCATACATCATGATTAAATACAATAATTATAGATTACATATCTGTCTTGCTCAGTACCACTCTCCATGAATTGATGATGACGGAAGCAGCCTGCCATTTGTGGTTTTCGTCAATGAAGAATACAAGGTCGTAGGAATCCTGTCTATCCAGATATTCCTGGTCGCTCATACTCTTGTTATAATTACCTTTTACCATCAAGGCATAATCTATCAATGGAATATTGATGATGCTTGCACCCGTTGCTTTATTAGATACACGCAGGCGCATGTCATGTCCCTTTACCAACCGGTTGGTTGTCAGCTCAGCAATGGCGCATGCCACTGATGTCTGCTCACTGGTGGCAGAGTTGATTCCCGCCGAACCTGCATACGCAGACCAGGCATGATAGGTAAGCATTTCATCCTCCATCAGACTGTTGTCGTAATCCATCTTACCATTGTTATCGGTAATCTGGAAGATGAAGTCATCGGCACTGAGATTCACTCCCGACAGGTTTTGCAAAACCACCTTGAAATGATTGGTGTTCTTGGTAAGCGAAACCTTGACGGTTCTCGTTCCCCCCTTCTCCATCTTTGTGAGATTGGCTTTTGCCAACTGTCCATGGAAGAGCGGAGTCAAATCATGGTCGACGATTCCCTTATCGGCACGGTTCACCGTAGCCTTAAGCACATCACAGGCTGAAGAGCCTACGCTGGCCTGCCCAAAAGTATAGGAGCCAGCATAACGCTCTTCGCCCTGTGCCCAAACGAGAAGATCATAGACACCAGGAGTCAGGTCGTCGATGTTCATACCCTCTTCGGCGATAATCTTCTCGGCAGCCTCGGTTTTGACATAAGCCAATTTTCCCTGCTGGTCGAAAGCATAAAGTGTGACGTTCTTCACCTCATGAGGGAAAGCGTCGGCAAACTTCATGTTCATATCGTAGATGAACTGCACCTTCAGATGAGTCTTCAGCAGTTCCTCACATCCCTCATAGCTATCATGCCAGTAATCACAGGATACGAGCAGCAAGCCGAGGATGGTGCAGCAAGAGAGCATCATCAGCCTTCCCTTCTCTTTGATATCATTTATAATCTTCTTCATTTATACTGTTTATGAATTATTTACTTTGTCTGATCCAAATCTACATTAGATGATACAACGCGCCAAGAAAGAACATTGATACGTGCAGCAAGATAGGTATTATCATCGCTTGGAATCATTGGGTCGATAACCTTGTCTGGATCATAGACTGGAGTTCCATATCCCTGGATATTCTGAATAGTTACCTGATAAGAATGATTGCGCACGATACCATACTCGCCCAACTTGCCTTCAGAACCGAGATGCTTGATTGGTGTATAATAATAGGTAGAACCATCAGCAGTACGAATCAGAGCGTCCTCCTTGGCAAGGGCTGCATTAACATCGTCCTTAGGTGCTATTGTCCATGTTTCTCCATTCTTGACATAAAGATCACCTACGGTGCTTGCCAGAGTTGCAACAACCTCATAATTCTTTACAGAAGAAGAAGTCTTGAATGCAATATCAGAAGCCTCAAGGGATTTATAGACTGTAGCACCTGATGCATCTGATGTCTTTTTGAAATATTGTGTAAAGCTACCTGCAATCTGCTTTTTAACAGCATCCTCGCCGAGATAGGTCAAACCTCTATACTGACATACCTGCGCTGTCTTATAGCTATCATCAGCATCCTTGTATACCAGTTTGGCTGCGACAATCAGTTTTGTCAAGTCATTGTCACTTGTTTTTGGATTTTTAACTACCGCATCTGGCGTATTTGGCAATGTATAGACAGGTGTAGCCGCGAAACCGTCTGACAATGGCATATTGATGCCATTAAAAGAAGGATTGACTGGGCGATTAGCTCCTGTCACAGCACCCGAATTGAAAGGTACTGACTCAGACCAGAAACTACGATGGTAATCAGAAGTTGTCCAAGGATTAATACCTAATTCTCCTGCAAACCATGAAGTCTTAATCTGCTTGCAAACTTCAGCCTTACCATTGGCATCAGCCACCTGCCATCCCTGAACTACTGCATATACAGGATATTTGTGTGTTGTTGGAGTTGAATTGGTATTCTCTTCATAAGTGGTAACATCAATACTGCCAACCTTTATCTGGTACTTACCCTCTGCATTTTGACTCCATGCATTCTCGGTCTCTCCAGTGCGTTTATAGTTTTTATCAATCTTCGCATTAACCTTGGCATTAACTCGCTCCACATAAATATCCACAGGGTTACTCAAGGCCTTATCAGATGTAGAGAAAACGTTGTTTGCAACAGGTGTTGAGCAAATGTCCTGACCAGCACTTTCATACACAGAATTAGACATAACAAAGCCATTGGTAGTATCATAAAACTTCGAACCTGTTGCAGATGTTCGGAGTTCAGAAATAGTCATACTTTTACCATTATGCAGGGTTGTATTCTCCAACACATCTGGATTGATCACAGCGATAACAGAGGCTGGTACAGTCTTCGTATCACCTTCTATCACAAGCACCGCATCAGTCTTGGTTTCAACTGTTTGGTCATTATTACCACCATGTTGTACAACAGACTTATCCAAATAATTTACGGATTCTGCCTGAGATGGATCTTTTTTCACCAACAGGTATGGAGTACCATCACCATTGAAGAAATAGAAACGCACCTTGTTAATCTTACTCTCAGCCTCAGTGCCATTCTCATAAGTACCATCACCCTGTTCATAACTACGAGATGCAGGAGCAGAACCCACGTTCTCGATATTCACGGCAAGGAAAGAAGTAGTCCCCTTACCATTCTGTGCATCGTCGCCAGCAACATCTTCGCTAGAGCAGGATGCAACCACCAGCATCAGTGCAGAAACCAGCACAGATGAAAGCATCGTAAATTTCTTCATAATCCTATAGTTTTAATTTTACTTATAATTTCTTTTTCGTTCTATTGCATCATCATCATTTCATACGCCTTTCTGGCTGCATCGGCTTCCTTTGAATCGCCAGCTCTATCCAAATATGGCTTGGCAGCATCGGCATCTCCGTTGTTCAGACGGATAATGGCAGCATTCAGGTTTGCCGTTTCATCCTCCGGATACATGCGCACAGCCAGCTCCATCACCTCATTGAACTCCATGGAACCTACCTCATAGGTCTGGGCTACCATGAACAACTCGTTGAGCGACAACAGCTGCGGCCTGGTCTTCATGATCTGCTTTGCCTCTTCCACATCGAAAGGCTTAACCTTATAAGTAATGTGATAGTCGCTATGGCGGAGAGCTGGATAGCAGAGGGTGAGCAGGGTGCGATACTGTGCAGGATATTGTTGCTTCAGCTTCGCATCACGAGCATCTGGATCCAGATTTTCATCCTGGGCTATGGCAAGAAGCTGCTCCTTTTTCTCCAAGTTGCTTGCCCGGATATACTCACGCAAACCGTCCCAATCCTCAGCGGTAGATGATACCGCAAAGATGCTGTCAGGCAACTCTACCATCTTGCGGACATATTCTGTCAGGGTGATGGCACGATTCTTTGCCAGATACTCATTATGCTTATACGAACCTTCCGGCGAAGCAAAACCATGGATATTGATGCCCATCACCTGCAGGTTATTATCCGCCTTCAATGCCTTGATGGTGGTGATGATGCTATCCAACTGTGCCGGATTACGGCGATAATCGGCACGCAATTCTATCCTGTTGACCGGGAAGTCGATATAGGCACGCTTATCCAAATGGCGAATCTTCGGAGCTTCGGCTACTACTGCCTGCAACTGGAGTACCGGCTTCAATACGTTCTGCTTAGGCTGCTGAATGGTCTCGATGATCTGAGGAGCACCTGTTGAGCATTTTTCATCTGCCCTACCCGGAATCAAATAAATGAGGGAAAGAGCCACCTTGGTGGGTCCCACATAATTCTTATGGGAAGAGTTGAGTTTTTCACCACAGGTACCACATTCGAATTTATCGTATTTGGTATGGATATAGCCCAATCCGATAGAAGCCTCCAGATTCCAGTGCTTAGAAAGATTCCATTGCTTTCCAGCGGTGATGCCACCTCCGGCATACCAACCTTCATAGCGATGGTTGCGCAGTCCTTTCAATAACCCGAAAGGAAACTTCACGCCACCTACATTATACTGTCCTCCTAAAGCATGAGCACCGAGGAACCAACCATTGAAGTTCTGATTGAACCAGTAGCGATACTCAGGCATCACCATCCAATGACGAAGACTGGAATGGTCGCCGCCACTTTGCTTCCAAGGATTCAAGCCGAAGAAAACCTGAGCTGTAT
>URLG01000099.1 GCA_900548535.1 Candidatus Segatella intestinihominis
AGTGAAGGAGGAAGCGCTGGTAGCTCTTCTCGAGCACACCGTCGATAAGCTTCTCATCCATCTTTGTACCGAGAGTACATGTAGAGAGAGACATGGTCTCACCACGCTGGAAGATAGCGCTTCCGTGTGGCATTGGGAGAGGTGAAACCTCACACCAGATAGGACGAATCTCTGTAGTCTTACGACCATCAAGGCGCAAGCCCTCATCAAGGATGCAACGACGCATAGCATCACGCATCACGTCATCGTAGTAGCGAGTAGCCTCAGCGTGCTTCTCCTCCAAGTCTTCCTCAGAAAGGTCGGTATGAGCAGCGTCATACTTCTCCAAGAAGTCAGCCAATACCTTGTCGAAGGCATCCTGGCGCGCATGCTTCTCCAGAGCCTGGTGGTTAATATCATAAGCTGGCTTGTAAAGTTCAGACTTGATCTGCTCACGGAGCTCCTCGTCATTGATCTCGTGGTCATACTCACGCTTTACGTCAGTACCCTTCTCCTTAGCCAACTCATACTGGAGGTCGCACATAGGCTTGATAGCCTCGGCAGCCACCTTGAGGGCACCAATGAGATCCTGCTCAGAAACTTCCTTCATCTCACCTTCCACCATCATGATGTTGTCCTTGGTAGCACCTACCATGATGTCCATGTCAGCCTCTTCCATCTGCTGGAATGTAGGGTTAACGACATACTCACCATTGATACGAGCCACACGAACCTCAGAGATGTAATACTCAAAAGGAATATCTGAACAAGCCATGGCAGCTGAAGCAGCAAAACCTGCGAGGGCATCTGGCTGATCAACACCATCGGCTGAGAGCAACATTACCTGTACATAAACTTCTGCATGGTAGTTAGAAGGGAAGAGTGGACGCAAAGCACGGTCCACGAGGCGAGAGGTAAGGATTTCCTCGTCGCTAGCCTTGCCTTCGCGCTTGGTGAAGCCACCAGGGAAACGGCCAGCAGCACTATACTGCTCACGATAATCTACTTGCAAAGGCATGAAATCTGTACCCGGAACTGCATCCTTTGCTGCACAAACAGTTGCGAGAAGCACTGTGTTACCCATGCGGAGAACCGCAGCACCATCAGCCTGTTTTGCAACTTTTCCGGTTTCAATTGTGATGGTTCTTCCATCAGGCAACTGAACACTTTTTGTAATTACGTTCATCTAATTTTTTTAAAACTTATTGTTTTGTCTAACATCTAAATATCTAAAACGCTGCAAAGATACCTTTTTAATTATTAATAAACAAATAAATCGGCAACTATTTTCTACATTTTTAAATATTTTATCTATCTAAGATGCATTATTCACAATTTTATTGCTACCTTTGCAGTCGAAAATTTTGCAAAATATAAAATTACATGAAGATATCTAGACTCTATTCAGTGGCAGTGATCATGGTAGCTGCACTGGCTTTTACTTCTTGCAACAACAAGAAATTCCACATCAATGGTAACATCACCGAGGCAAAAGACTCGATGCTCTATCTGGAGAACATCAGCCTGAATGGTCCTGTGAAGATCGACTCTGTGAAGTTGGGTGAGGATGGCGCATTCGCCTTCGAGGAGAATGCGATGGATTCCATCACCCCAGAGTTCTATCGACTTCGCATCGCCAACCAGACCATCAACCTCTCCATCGACTCTACCGAGACCATCAATGTGAAGGCCGCTTATCCCCAGATGAGCTATAAGTACGAGGTGGAAGGCTCCGAGAACTGCAACAAGATCAAGGAACTCTCACTCAAGCAGATGACCCTGCAGGGCAACATCAATGCCATCGTGAAGAGCCCTAACATCGGCGTGGACTCAGTGGAAATCATCGTCAACCGCATGTTGGAGGCTTACAAGCAGGACATCAAGACGAATTATATCTTCCGTGAGCCAATGAAGGCTTACTCTTACTATGCCCTCTTCCAGACTGTGCAGTTGGGCAACACCAACTCGCTCATCTTCAATCCTCGCAACAACAAGGAGGATGTGAAGGTATTTGCTGCCGTAGCCACCAGTTGGGACACTTACTATCCTGGCGCAGAGCGTGGCAAGAACCTGCACAACATCGCCATCCAGGGTATGAAGGACATCCGCATCATCGAAAACCAGATGGCTCAGCAGCAGATTGACGCCAGCAAGGTGAGCGTGAACGGATGCATCGAACTGAGTTTGCAAGACAACAAGGGCGTAACTCGCCGCTTGTCAGACCTCAAGGGCAAGGTAGTATTGCTCGATTTCCATCTCTTCGCCAACAGCGAGAGTACCAAGCGCATCATGATGCTCAGAGAGCTATATAATAAGTATCACGCTGCCGGACTGGAAATATTCCAGGTATCCGTAGACCCAGACGAGCACTTCTGGAAGACTTCTACCGCAGGCATTCCATGGATCAGCGTGCGCGATGAAGGCGGATTGCAGGGACAGAGTCTTCAGCTCTACAATGTACAGAGCATCCCTACATTCTTCTTGATCGATCGCAACAATACATTGCAGGCTCGCGACGCCCAGATCAAGGACATCGATGCAGCCATCAAGAACCTTCTTTAAGTTAGGAGTTAGAAGTTAGGAGTTAGAAGTTAGGAGTTAGAAGTTAGGAGTTAGGAGTTTTCCTAGCTTCTAACATAAAAATATGATTACTTAATACACTAAAAAATGAACAAGAAATTATTAGCACTAGCTGCACTGGCACTCGTAGCTGCTGATGCCAATGCCAAAGTAAAGTTGCCCCACATCTTGGGCGACAACATGATTATCCAGCAGAACACCCAGGCTAACCTCTGGGGCTGGGACAAACCTGGAACCAACGTAGTGGTAACTACCTCATGGTCTTCAGATAAGTATACCGCAAAGACTGGCAAGGACGGCAAGTGGACTGTTAAGGTTCAGACACCTAAGGCTAGCTACACCCCACTCTCCATCACATTCGACGACGGCGAGAAGACTACTATTAATAATGTACTCGCAGGCGAGGTATGGGTTTGCGCCGGACAGAGCAACATGGAGATGCCAGTCAAGGGATTTGGCAACTGCCCAGTGCAGGGCTACAACAAGGCTGTGCTAGAAGCCAACCAATATAAGGGCGTACACTACGTAAAGATACCTAGTGTAATGAGCAACAAGCCGCTCGATGATGCCAACTGTGAATGGAAGGAAGTAAACCCAGAGACCGTAGGCGAAGCTTCAGCCACAGGTTACTTCTTTGCACAGGTAGTGAACAAGGCGCTCAACATCCCAGTGGGCCTCGTAATGGCAAACAAAGGCGGAAGCCGCGTGGAGAGTTGGCTCGACTACGACTATCTGAAGAAGAATACCAAAGAAGATGTTGACTCCATGAAGATTATCAAGAGCAAGAAGTTTAAGTATGACTTCCTCTATCCTCTGCTTTGGGGCAACGGCACCTTCCACCCTATCCTCAACTATAGCGTGAAGGGAATCCTCTTCTATCAGGGCTGCTCCAATGTGGGCGACCCAGACGGTCAGTATACCAAGCGCCTTGCCGACCTCGTGGCTCAGTGGCGTCGCGACTTCAAGCAGGGCGAGTTGCCATTCTACTTCGTACAGATAGCTCCTTATCACAATGGAGATGTCAATGGCGACTGGGGTCCTAAGCTTCGTGAGCAGCAGTTTAATGCTGCCAAGGTAATACCTAACAGCGGTATCGTATGTACCGAAGACTTGGTTTATCCATACGAGGTAGAGCAGATTCACCCATGCCAAAAGCAGCCTGTTGGCGAACGCCTGGCTCTCCAGGCACTCAACAAGACCTATGGCATGAAGAATCTTATCTGCGAGAGCATGACCTTCAAGGAGATGAAGATTGTGGGCGATACTGTAAAAGTTCACTTCGACAACGAGTTTGGTGCCTACAACCGCTTCGAGGGCATCGAAGGCTTCGAGGTAGCAGGCGAAGACAAGGTATTCCACAAGGCTACAGCCAAGCACTTCTGGCAGGAAGGCGGCAATGACGGCTGGAACGAGTGCATCATCGTAACCAGCCCAGAGGTCAAGAAGCCTGTGGCTCTGCGCTATTGCTTCCGCAACTTCCAGCTCGGCAATCTTGCCAATGCTGGCGGTCTGCCTCTCTTCCCATTCCGTACGGATAATTGGTAAAACACTAGATACATTCACTGCGGTCGGTCTTCTCATCTGAAGTCCGACCGCACTCATTTATAGAAACATTATAGGCAAATAAACACTACTCATTAACATGATTACAAAGCCTCATCCATTAGATAAATTCCAGTATTGCCCAGTTTGTGGCTCCCATCATTTCGAGATTAATAACGTAAAGAGCAAGAAGTGCGCCGACTGCGGCTTCATATATTATGCCAATCCGAGCAGCGCCACCGTTGCTTTCATCCTCAATGAGAAGGAAGAACTGCTCGTGGTGCGCCGCAAGAACGAGCCCGCCAAGGGCACACTCGACCTGCCCGGCGGATTCGTAGATATGGACGAAACGGGCGAAGAGGGAATGGCGAGAGAGGTAAAGGAAGAGACCGGGCTCGATGTGATAGAGGTAAACTACCAGTTCAGCCTGCCCAATCTCTACCTCTACTCCGACTTTCTGGTCCACACGCTCGACATGTTCTACCTGGTCAAGGTAAAAGACCTGTCGCATATTGAGGCGATGGACGATGCCGAAGCCTACTATTGGATCCCCCTCCACGCCATCCATCCCGAGGAGTTCGGACTAGGCTCCGTGAGAAAGGGTGTCATCAAATTTCTTGCAAAATATGGGTCGAAAGAATGAAAAATAGCCCCAAATATTTAAAAAAACCCAAAAAAACACTATATAATAAGGTATAAGCAAAAAGTTTATTTACTTTTGCAGACCGAAAAGAAATTGTGTATACGCTTATGCAAGAAAATTTAGTAATCGTCGAGAGCCCTGCAAAGGCTAAGAAAATCGAAGAGTTTTTAGGAAAAGACTATAAGGTAATGTCTTCTTATGGACACATACGTGACCTCAAGAAGAAGGAACTCAGTATAAACGAGAAGACCATGGAACCCGACTACGAGATTCCAGAGGAAAAGAAAAAACTCGTTACAGAACTGAAATCGAATGCGAAGCAAGCCAAGAAGATTTGGTTAGCATCCGATGAGGACCGCGAGGGAGAAGCCATCAGCTGGCACCTTTGCGAAGTTCTCGGATTGGATGAGGAGAAGACAAGCCGTATCGTCTTCCACGAAATTACCAAACCTGCCATCTTGGACGCTATCCAGCACCCACGCCATCTGGACATGAACCTGGTGAATGCCCAGCAGGCACGCCGTGTGCTCGACCGCATCGTGGGTTTCAAGCTCTCTCCAGTGCTCTGGAGAAAGGTGAAGCCTGCCCTCTCTGCCGGTCGCGTACAGAGTGTTACCGTACGCCTGATCGTGGAGCGTGAGCGTGAGATACAGAAGTTCAAGAGCGAGCCATACTATCGCGTGAACGCCGTATTCGCATTGATTAATGAGAATGGCGGCGCCACAGAGGTGAAGGCTGAACTTGACCAGCGCTTCAAGACCCACGAGGAGGTGGAAGCCTTCCTGGAGAAATGCAAGAATGCCAAGTTTACCGTAGAGGCTGTGACCAAGAAGCCGCTGAAGCGTACACCTGCCCCTCCTTTCACCACCTCAACCCTGCAGCAGGAAGCAGCCCGCAAGCTCGGCTTCACCGTAAGCCAGACCATGATGGTGGCTCAGCGCCTGTACGAAGGCGGACGCATCACCTACATGCGTACCGACAGCGTAAACCTCTCTACCCTCTGCAGCAATGCCAGCAAGGACGAGATTATCAAGGTTTACGGCAATGAGTACAGCAAGCCTCGCACCTATCATACCAGCTCTAAGGGAGCGCAGGAGGCTCACGAGGCCATCCGCCCTACCTACATGAGCGAAACCAGCATCGATGGAACCAGCCAGGAGAAGCGCCTTTACGAGCTGATCTGGAAGCGTACCATCGCCTCTCAGATGGCTGATGCTCAGATAGAAAAGACTACCATCAACATCCATATCGACAACACCACAGAAAAGTTTGTTGCCAACGGAGAGGTGGTTGTGTTCGACGGATTCCTCAAGGTATATCGTGAATCTACCGACGAGGATGATAACGCAGAGGACTCAACCCACATTCTGCCTGCCATGAAGGAAGGCGATGAGTTGCAGCGCCGCGAGATTATCGCTACCGAGAAATTCTCCCTGGCTCCGGCAAGATACACCGAGGCCAGCCTCGTGAAGAAACTGGAAGACCTCGGCATCGGACGTCCATCTACCTACGCTCCAACCATCAGCACCATCCAGCAGCGTGAATACGTGGTAAAGGGTGACAAGCAGGGCGAAGAGCGCTGTTACACCGTAGATTCCCTGAAGGGTATCAAGGTGACACAGAAGACCAAGAAGGAAATGGCTGGCTCTGAGAAGGGCAAGCTGCTGCCTACCGACATCGGTATCGTGGTGAACGACTTCCTGATGGCCAACTTCCCTAACATCATGGATTATAACTTCACAGCCCATGTGGAGCAGAGATTCGATGACATTGCCGAGGGAAAGACCGAGTGGATTAAGTGGATGAAGGACTTTGACAAGGGATTCGAGCCTGAGGTGAAGGAAGTGATGAACGCACGCAGCGAGCACAAGGCCGGCGAGCGCGAGCTGGGCAACGACCCTAAGAGCGGTCGCCCAGTGTTCGTGAAGATTGGCCGCTTCGGTCCTGTGGTTCAGATAGGTACAGCCGACGACAAGGACAAGCCACAATTTGCCCAGTTGCCTGCCGACAAGAGTATCGAGACCATTACCCTGGAAGAGGCTCTGGAACTCTTCAAGCTGCCACGCCAGGTGGGCGAGTTCGAGGGAACCACCGTTACCATCGGTGCAGGTCGCTTCGGTCCATACGTGCTCCACAACCGCAAGTACGTATCTATCCCTAAGGACATCGACCCTATGGCCATTACCCTGGAACAGGCCATCGAACTCATCAACGAGAAGCGCAGCAACGAGCAGAAGCGCCACATCAAGACCTTCGAGGAAGATGAGAAACTGGAACTGCTGAACGGCCGCTACGGTCCTTACATCGCATACGATGGCAAGAACTACCGCATTCCTAAGGCAAAGCAGGAGAATGTGGAGGCGCTTACCTACGATGAGTGCATGACCATCATCAAGGAAGCACCAGAGCCAAAGACTAGAGGCAGAAAGAAGTAAATTGCTGATGGATGGTTCCCTTTTTAGAGGAGCCATCCTATCAAAATAATAAGAAAGAAATGAAGTCAATCATCATCATTGGATATATGGGAGCCGGCAAGACTACCGTCGGCAAAGCCCTCGCCAAAGAGCTTGGCGTGATGTTCTACGACTTAGATTGGTATATCGAAAGCCGTATGCGCAAGACCGTGAAGCAGATTTTCGACGAAATGGGCGAAGAGGGATTCCGCCACATAGAGCACAACATGCTTCACGAGGTGGCAGAGTTTGAAAACGTAGTGGTTAGCTGCGGCGGAGGAACACCTTGTTTCTTCGACAACATGGACTATATGAACCAGGCAGGCGAAACCATCTACCTGAAGGCAAGCCCTGAAACCCTGCATGCCCACCTGAAGATGGGCAAGGGCGTACGCCCCCTGTTGCTCAACAAGACTCCCGAGGAAGTGGATGTCTTCATCCGTGAACAGCTCAAGCAACGCGAACCGTTCTACGAAAAGGCCAAGCACATCATCGACGTCAATGTGATGGACAACTTCGACAAGATTAACAATACGGTTCAGCAGATTAGAAACCTGCTGAACGTGTAACCCAAAAGGTAAGCATTCCCCCTCCACCCATCTGAGTGAGGGGAGAGTGCTTACCTTCACTCGTAGTATATTCATATCATAACATTATATTTATAGACAAAAAGCAAGACAAGAACAGAAAATGAAGAAATGGACTATTGAAGACTCGAAGGAGCTCTACAACATAGGTGGTTGGGGCACTTCTTACTTTGGCATCAACGACAAGGGTGATGTCTATGTAACTCCATGCAAGGACA
>URLG01000100.1 GCA_900548535.1 Candidatus Segatella intestinihominis
GCGGATTCATGACCATCTCATTGATGACCAACTATCCAGATGTATTCAAGGTAGGCGTGGCAGGTGGTCCTGTCATCGACTGGCACTGGTACGAGGTGATGTATGGCGAGCGCTATATGGACACTCCTCAGACCAATCCTGAGGGATATAAGAAGACATCACTGCTCTACCAGGCGAAGAACCTCAAGGGCAAGCTCCAGATTATCCAGGGCTTGAACGACGTGACTGTAGTGCCTCAGCACTGCCTCACCTTCCTCAAGGCTTGCATCGCCGCTGGCACCCAGCCCGACTTCTTCGTATATCCAGGCGAGCCTCATAACATGAGAGGTCATCAGAGCACTCACTTGCATGAGCGCATCAGCCAGTACTTCTTCGACTATCTGAAATAATTATTTAACAGGGAATTTAAGAGAAGTAAAAAGAAGTTAGAGGGAAGTGAAGGGACAAATGCAATAGAGAACATCTAGAAATTTGATATATAAAAGAACTATTGTCCCTTAACTTCCCTAGCTCTCGCAGAGAGCGATAACTTCCCTTAACTTCTATAAATTTCCCAAAAACACAAACAATATCTTACAGAAATGAAAATTTTATTGTTAGGAGGCGGTGGCCGTGAGCACGCCTTAGCATGGAAAATCGCCCAGAGCGAGAAAGTGGAGAAACTCTTTATCGCTCCAGGTAATGCCGGCACACAAGAGGTTGGCGAGAATGTAAATATCAAGGCCGATGACTTCGAGGCTCTCAAGAGCTTCGCTGTGGAGAACGGCGTAGATATGGTCGTAGTAGGTCCTGAAGACCCATTGGTAAAGGGTGTCTATGACGACTTCAAGGCAGACCCTCGCACCCAGAACATCCCAGTTATCGGCCCATCCAAGGCTGGCGCCGTATTGGAAGGCAGCAAGGACTTCGCCAAGCAATTCATGAAACGTCACAACATCCCAACAGCCAAGTATGAGACCTTCGACGGCACTACCGTAGAGGAAGGCTTGAAGTTCTTGGAGACCCTGAAGGCTCCTTACGTGCTGAAGGCTGATGGCTTGTGCGCAGGCAAGGGAGTTCTCATCCTCCCTACCCTCGAAGAGGCTAAGAAGGAATTCAAGGAGATGCTCGGCGGCATGTTTGGCAACGCCTCTGCACGTGTGGTTATCGAGGAATTCTTGAGCGGCATCGAGTGCTCTGTATTCGTATTGACCGACGGCAAGAACTACAAGATTCTGCCTGAGGCTAAGGACTACAAGCGCATCGGCGAGCACGATACTGGCCTCAATACCGGCGGTATGGGCAGCGTTACCCCTGTGCCATTCGCTACCAAGGAATGGATGCAGAAGGTGGAAGACCGCATCATCCGTCCTACCGTGGATGGCTTGGCTGAGGAGAACATCGACTACAAGGGCTTCATCTTCTTCGGACTGATCAATGTTGAGGGCGAGCCAATGGTCATCGAGTACAACTGCCGTATGGGCGACCCAGAGACTGAGAGCGTGATGCTCCGCCTGAAGAGCGACATCGTAGACCTCTTTGAGGGCGTGGCTCAAGGCGACTTGGACAAGCGCTACATCGAGTTTGATGAGCGTGCCGCAGTCTGCGTGATGCTCGTGAGCGGTGGTTATCCAGAGGCTTACAAGAAGGGCTATCCTATCGAGGGCATCGACCAGGTAGAAGGTTCCGTAGTTTTCCACTCTGGCACAGCCATGAAGGATGGTCAGGTAGTAACCAATGGCGGACGTGTGATCTGCGTGAGCAGCTACGGCAAGGACAAGGAAGAAGCCCTGAAGAAGAGCTTCGCCGAGGCCCAGAAGATCCACTTCACCGACAAGTACTTCCGCTCAGACATCGGACAAGACCTTTAAGATAATGAATAATTAATAATTAATAATGTATAAATCTGCAGGACACAATCCTCCTGCTACAACGTACATTATTAATTATACATTATAAATTATTAATTGACATTGATGTTAAGAAAGAAAAGATTTCAAAACAAGGTAGCGGCTAGCCGCTACGCACTCCCTATCACTGCAACCCTTGCCACCTTGGTATGGGTTGCAGTGGGTTTATTGGTATCCAACATTTGGGTGCAGTTTGCCTTCACCATTCTCTCTACATTCCTGATGGTGGAGCTCAACAACCGCAATGCCCTGATGCGCACCTACAGCCGCATGGTATCGTGCAGTTTTCTGGTGCTCATCACCATAGCAAGCCTGCCTCATCCATCGCTGCGAGCCAATATCGTGACGCTATGCTTCATCGCCTTCTACCTCATCATCTGGAACACTTACCAGGAGCGTCAGGCTTCGGGGTGGACCTTCTATGCCTTCTTCTGCATCGGTCTCGCCTCCACCATCTTTATCCAGATACTCTACTTCATGCCGCTGCTCTGGCTGATGATGATGGTATTCACCAATTCTTTCAGCATTCGCAATTTCCTTGCCTCACTCATAGGCATCATCGCCCCTTATTGGTTCACGGCAGGCTATTACGCCTACACCGACAATCTGCAGGGGCTCTTGGACCACTTCCTGGAGTTTATCAACTATCATGAGCTCTTCGACTACTCCCAGATCACCGACCATCAGGTGGTCAATATCGGTTTCATCCTACTGCTGAGCATCATCGGAAGCCTCCACTTCCTGCACACCAGCTATGCCGACAAGATACGCACCCGCATGATATACGAGTCGCTCATCATGATGAACTTCGTAGCCTTGGTTTTCATCATACTGCAGCCTCAACACGACCTAGAGTTGGGCGGCATCATGATTGTAAACACGGCTCCGCTCATCGCCCACTTCATCACATTCACCAAGGGCAAGCTCACCAACATCATGTTCATCGCCATACTCGTGCTCATCGTGGGCATCCTGCTTTTCAAAATCTTCGTACCAGAAATCAATCTGCTCCAGGCTATACAGAATGCCGAATAGCAAGTGAGCATCTATCAATTTAAGGAAAGAGATATGATTAGTTGGATAGTGAGTTTTCTTGTGGACTGGGGCTACTGGGGCATGCTAGCCGCAGCCTTTCTGGCAGGCAGTTTCTTCCCCTTCAGCAGCGAGGCGGTGATGGCTGGCTTACAGGCTGCCGGACTTGAGCCCCTCCCCCTTGTCATCTATGGCAGCATAGGCAATGTGCTCGGTTCCATGTTCAATTATGGCGTGGGCAGACTGGGAAAAATGGAATGGATAGAGAAATATCTGCACGTCAAGAAGGAGAGTCTGGACAAGGCAGAGCGATTCATGGCAGGCAGAGGAGCCTGGATGGGATTCTTCGCCTTCCTCCCCCTCCTGGGCAGTGCCATCACCATTGTGCTGGGCTTGACTAGAGCCAACGTGCCCATCTCCATCCTCAGCATCACCATCGGCAAGGTACTGAGATACGTGCTGCTGGTATATGGACTTAGCTTCATCTTCTAAAAAACATAAAGACAATGAAAAAGTATCATTACATTATTATATATAATCTGATTTTAATAGTAGCTCTCTTGACTGGCTTATGGTTGGCGAGTTGCAAAGGCCCAGGCAAGCAAGCGGCTACTACGAACGGTGAAAAGCCCACGGTTACCGTAACCATCCCACCATATCAATATTTCGTGGAGAAGATTGCAGCCGACAAAGTGAATATCAACGTGATGGTATCCAATGGCAACAATCCGGAAACCTACGAGCCATACGCCCAACAGATGATGGAACTCTCCAAGAGCGCCCTCTACCTGAAAGTGGGCAGCATCGGATTTGAGCAAACTTGGATGAAAAAACTCCAAGACAATGCCCCACAGATGAAAGTCATCGACACCTCTGTTGGCATCACACCTGCCAAGACTCCTGGAGGCAACATCGACCCGCATACATGGATGAGTTGTAGCAGTGCCCGTATCATTGCCAGCAACATTCTCAAAGCCCTTAGCGATCTACAGCCCGAAAACAAGTTGTTCTTCGAAAAGAACTATCAATCTCTGCTTCAAATTATCAACAAGCGAGACAGCATGATACAAGACAATGTGAAGAACAACCCAGAGTTTGAGCACAAGTTTGTGATATACCACCCCATCCTCACTTACTTTGCCCGAGACTACAAGCTCCAGCAGCTAGCCATTGAGGAGGAAGGCAGGGAGCCAAGTGCTGCTCAGATCCAAGGCCTCATCATGCAAGCCAAGAGGGAGCATATCAAGTATTGTCTCGTACAAGCAGAATTTGCCAATCGCAATACCAAGACTTTCATCCAAGAGAGCCATACCAAGCCTTTTGAAATCAATCCATTGCAAGGCAACTGGGATAAGGCGATGGCAGAAGTTGTAAGAGTGCTCTGCGGAAAAGAACTCGTAGTGGCAGGGCAAAATAAAAAATAACAGAGCTAATCATAAAGTCCAATGATCAAAGTTCAAAATTCAAAGTTAATAGAGATAGAACATCTATCAGCAGGTTACGACCAGAAGCAGGTGCTACAAGACGTAAACCTGACGGTATACAAAGATGATTATCTTGGCATCATCGGTCCTAACGGTGGTGGCAAGACCACTCTCATGCGCCTCATCCTGGGACTGAAGAAGCCCACCGATGGCAGCATCAAGTTCTTCAAGGATGGCGAGGAGGTGAAGGAGATAACCATGGGTTATCTGCCACAATATAACGACCTGGATAAGGAATTTCCCATCTCGGTCTATGAAGTGGTGCTCTCAGGCCTCAGCAAGACCAAGGGGCTCTTTAGCCGTTATACCAAGGCGCACCACCAGCAGGTGCTCGACACCCTGGAGCGCATGCAGCTCATCGACCTCAAAGACCGCCACATCGGTGCCCTGAGCGGAGGTCAGCTGCAACGAGTTCTCTTGGCTCGCGCCATCGTATCGAAGCCAGATGTGGTTATCCTAGACGAACCCAACACCTACATCGACCGCCGATTCCAAAAGCAGATGTATGAGATGCTGGAACAAATCAACCAGGAATGCGCCATCATCATCGTGAGCCACGACATCGCCGAGGTGCTCAACAATGTGAAGCACATCGCCTGCGTCAACCAGCATCTGCACTATCACGATACAGCCGACATGCCTAGGGAGAAACTGGAAGAGCACTTCCTGAATGTATAGAAGAGCACCCATAAATGAATAAATAAATATTCAACTATCATACAGAAATCCATCTTTTTCAACGAAAAGATGGATTTTTTTCGTATAAAGATTACAATATGTCAGAAATATTATGTATCTTTGCACACGATTTCAACAAACAGGATAAGATATGAACGAAACGATTATTTCTCTAGACATGTTGCAGTCTACCGGCGTAGGCGCCCTGGCACTGCTTTTGGGTATGTTGATGACACGCAACATCAAATGGCTACAGAAGTTCTGTATACCGTCGCCAGTATCTGGAGGACTCGTTTTCTCTATCGCCACCCTCATCCTCTACAAGGTATTCCACATCGAACTTTCTTTTGATGGCACTCTGAAGGATGTCTTCATGCTCGCCTTCTTCACCTCCGTAGGCTTCCAGTCCAATCTCAAGGTGCTCAGACAGGGCGGTAAGACACTCGTGCTGATGCTTGTTCTCTTGGTAGGCATCATCGTATTGCAAAACGTGATGCCACTCATCATCACCAAGATTCTAGACGTAAACCCACTCATCGGTATGGCGGCTGGTTCCATCTCCATGGCGGGCGGTCACGGCACGGCAGGAGGATTTGCATCCGTATTGGAACATCTGGGCTTGCAGGGAGCAGGCACCGTATCCATGGCTGCCGCAACCTTCGGACTGATAGCAGGTTCGGTGATTGGCGGACCTATCGCCGAGAAACTGATTCGCACCAAGCTTACTTACGAACATGAGATTATCAAAGACTTTGAGATAGACCCAGCGATGGCGGGTATCGAGAGCGATGAGCAGTCGCCTGCCGGTCGTGAGAAGCATCTCAGTAGCCATGAGATAGAATTCCAGCACTATGCCAACGCCACCTATACCCTCTTGGTAGTGATGGCACTGGGCACGGTGATGAGCAAGCTCTTGCAGAGCACGGGTATCACCTTCCCTACTTACTTCGGAGCCCTCATCGTGGCTGCCGTGGTAAGAAACCTGATAGAGTTGACTCCTTGGCGCAGCAAGCTGGAGATGGAGAAGATAGTCAGCGTAGGCAACATCTCGCTCTCCGTATTCCTCGGCATGGCGATGATTTCGCTCAAGCTATGGGAGCTTCAGAGCCTTGCCCTGCCACTCATCAGCATCTTGGTAAGTCAGGTCATCGTGATGGTATTGCTCACTTACTTCCTAGCCTTCCGACTGCTGGGCAGCGACTATGACGCAGCCGTCTTGGTGGCAGGTATCTGCGGATTCGGTCTCGGAGCCACACCAAATGCGATGGCAAACATGAGTGCAGTCTGCTACAAGTATCACTACACCGTGAAGCCATTCCTCATCGTTCCTATCATCGGAGCCATGTTTGTGGACCTCATCAACACGGGTATCATCACCACCTTCCTCAACTGGATAGGATAGAATGTATAGAATTTTCTAAAACTTCTTATAATAAGCCTCGGGACGAAAAAAAACAAACGTCCCGAGGTTTTTATATTTTTGTGGCGACGAAAATATTTTTTCCTCGGGACGTGGTCATATAGGGCACCTTTAAGCATCTTAAACAAAAGGCCTATTTTGTAAAGATATAATTCCAAACATATAATATTACCTAAAAAACACACCCAATTCGAGCGTATCTCTTTTCTTTTTAGTAACTTTGCACAGATTTATGCACTGCTAGTGCATCAAAGCAAAGAGAAAGAATAGAAAATATAATACATTAAAGTTTAAGCAATAATGAAACAGTACAAATTAGTGGACAATATCTTCGGATGGGTTGCATTCGTCATTGCAGCCTTTGTGTATTGTTCCACAATTGAGCCGACAGCCAGTTTCTGGGACTGTCCTGAGTTTATCACTACTGCTTACAAGCAAGAGATAGGTCACCCACCTGGGGCACCATTCTTTATGCTTATGGGCAATTTCTTCACACATTTCGCCAGCGACACCACACAGGTGGCTAAGATGGTGAACACGATGAGCGCACTGCTCAGTGCCGTCTGCATCATGTTCCTCTTCTGGACCATTACCCACTTGGCTCGCAAGCTCATCATCGGCGACTGGAAAGAGATGACCACCAGCAAGATGATAGCCATCGAGGCTTCTGGTATGGTGGGCGCACTCATCTATACCTTCAGCGATACCTTCTGGTTCTCGGCTGTGGAGGGTGAGGTTTATGCGTTCTCTTCTGCCTTTACCGCTGTGGTATTCTGGCTGATTCTGAAATGGGAAGACCACGCCGACGAGCCTCATAGCGACCGCTGGCTCGTGCTCATCGCCTACATGACAGGTCTGAGTATCGGTGTTCACTTGCTCAACCTGCTCTGTATCCCAGCCATCGTATTGGTATACTATTATAAGAAGGTGCCACAGGCCAATCTCAAGGGTTCCTTGATTGCCCTCATCGTATCTTTCTTGGTAGTGGTAGCCGTACTTTATGGTGTGGTGCCAGGTATCATCACCGTGGGTGGATGGTTTGAGTTGTTCTTCGTCAACGTGCTCGGTTGCCCATTCAATACAGGCGAAATCGTATACATCATCTGCCTCATTGCCTCTGTGATCTGGGGCATCTACGAGACATTCAATGCATCAGACAAGAACGTCAAGAAGCAGAACATCGCCTTCATCCTGGGCTTCGGTATGCTCGGCATCCCATTCTATGGATATGGTTGGAGTGCTGTTATCTGCGGCGTTATCGTACTGGCTATCCTCTGGTTCGTGCTCAACTACAAGCGCAAGCAGGAGGTGGTTACTGGCGTAGACGAAGCTACCGGCATCGCCAAGAAGAAGATGCAGCTCTTGCCTCTCATCTCAGCCCGTGTTAAGAACACAGCCTTGCTCTGCATGCTGATGTTGATGATAGGTTACTCCAGCTATGCGCTCATCGTAATCCGTTCATCTGCCAACCCTCCTATGGACCAGAACT
>URLG01000101.1 GCA_900548535.1 Candidatus Segatella intestinihominis
CGATAATCTTAGGATAGCCCACGATGATGCGGCTAGGATAGAGATTATCATAGAGAGCCTTGCTCTCACGAAGGAACTCCGGAGAGAAGAGCAGGTTGAATTTCTTCACACCCTTCTTGGCGTACTTCAGATATAGACTACGGGTATAGCCCACCGGGATGGTACTCTTGATGACCATTACGGCATCAGGATTCACCTCCAACACCAAGTCAATGACTTCTTCTACATGTGAAGTATCAAAGTAATTCTTCACTGGATCGTAATTGGTAGGAGCAGCTATCACCACAAAGTCAGCATCCTTGTAAGCCGCCTTACCATCCAACGTAGCAACCAGATTCAGCGGCTTCTCTGCCAGATACTTCTCGATATAATCGTCCTGGATAGGAGAAATCTTGTTATTCAGTTTCTCCACCTTCTCAGGGATTACATCTACTGCTGTTACATGATGGTGCTGAGATAACAGAGTTGCTATACTCAGACCTACGTAGCCGGTACCGGCTACTGCAACTTTAATGTTCTTAAAAGTATTCATATTGTTGAAAATAATAAAGTTAGAAACAATACTATCAAACGATAGCTATATAATGAAACATGATGTTTCAGTTATTCAAAATTAATTATCTGCTCTTTCTCCAAAAGAAGTGCCAAACTCGAAATAAAGGCTCACTTAGAGCCTCTAAAGGGAAATATCTAAAGAGTCTCATATCCCGATACACTCTTTGTAAATTATGACCTAGCTTTGATCTCCCGAAAGGATTCCTTGCATCATGAACCCCGAAGTTACCGGCTTCCAGCACCTCATTCAGCACAAACTTACCATACTTCTCATTCGGAGGAACGATAAGCCGAGAGGCAGGCATGCCGAACACCTCCTGCATGATATACATAATAGCACCGGCAAACTTCCACAATCCCAACTCCTTCAATTCCTTCTGTACTCTATCCTTAATCAATGATAAATCATCACTAATCAATACATAGTAGTAATCAAGAAGCTGCCTTAGCCCAATCCCCTCATTCATCAGATGAGCATAGATATGAGTCAACTGGAAGATGAGATTGAATTCCACTGTCGGAATCGCAATCTCCCCTTGCTCTCCCAACATCACCCGATGCGAGAACTGCTTCTCCTTCACCCTCTCATAATATTTCTGAAGCTTTCTGTTATGCCAGAAGCACAACAGAAAGCTAGGCCGATAATGCACTTCCACCTCTACTCCCTTATACGATGGAAACTCGATGTGGTGATAGCACGCCTTTTCATGAGGCGAGATAGAGCGGACAAAGGAGATGACCCGCTTGTCGCCCCCTTCCACCCAGATATCAATATCACCAGGCGTGCGATGCAAGCCATTGGGATACAACAGCGCATTCCCTTGTCCTTTCAGGATGCAGGTTCTGAATCCCTTTTTCCTGAACCACTCAGAAACTTGGATGGCAGCATCGTTCAGCCGAACATTCGCCTTCTCCAGCATCTGGCATTGCATCATCCATTGCAGAAGCAAGTCCTTGCTCATCCCCACCTCAGCCGGCGGCAACTTCTGGATACCATCAAAGAGAACACCTACCAGACATTGCTTTTGTGCGATACGATATAGCTCCTTCCAATCCGCCTCCTTCAAGGAAGAAGGAATCTCATGCTTCGAGCCTATGCTGAACCTTAGGAATTCAAAGAAAATCTGATGTTGCTTTGATACAACCATCATTTCTTCAACCCTTGATACACTCCTCCTACTTCATCAGCAATCTGGTCCCAATCATACTTGCTCATGTCGTAATCCACATGCTGCAATGGGGCCTCGATAATTTTTCCGAGCTTTTCCGAAAGTTCATCCACGTTACCACAATGGAAGTAATCATCCTTTGGCAAGCCAACCTCCAGATTCGCAGGAATATCACTCACTACTACCTTTACACCATAGCTCATCGCCTCCAACAGAGCAATCGGTAAACCTTCGTGCGAAGATGGCAGACAATAGCAACGGCAATTCGTCAACAGCGAATGAAGCTTTCTGCCCTTGATAAAGCCAGTAAGCACCACACCATTCTCCCTTGCCATCTGCTTCAATCCCAATGAGTACTCATCCTCGAAATCCGTATCACCAGCCAGCACCAACTTGTAGCCCTGCTCTATTAACTTTTTATTCTTAACTATCAACTGTCTATACGCTTCCACCAGATGATGCAGGTTCTTCTCAGGCACAAATCTGCACATACCCAGGATATACTTGCCTTTCTCTATCCCCAGTTCCTTGAAATATTCAGGATAGTCGCAGATTTCAGGCTCAGAAACGCCATTATATATAAGGTGTACATTCTTGATCCTTCCATATTTACGGGCAATGAGGTTCTTGATGACAGTCGAGATGACGATGACATCATCGGCAAACATACAGCCCATACGCTCACCCATCTTCAGGATCGTCTTGGCAGCAAATCCCCACTTGTCCCTGTCATAGTCAGGACCATGATGCGTAAACACCACCTTCATGCCCAGCAATTTGGCGTATGGCACCAGCAGTGCAGGACCGATGGCATGGATATGCAATACATCAGCGCCCAACTTCTTCGCCTCATTGATGGCACGGAAAGTATGGATGATAGCCTCGAAACTCTTCTTCTTAGGAGAAGGAATCGTTACCAGTTTCACCCCCTTCCATTCATGCAAGTCATCCTTCACATAGTTCGAGCGACGAATCAGCGTTACGTCATACCCACGCTCCACCATTCTAGGGAACAATTCCTCACAATGCGTCTCCACGCCACCCATGATATTCGGGATACCACGAGTACCTGTTACAACTATTTTCATAAAAACTAGAGATTTTCAAAATAAAAGTATTACCTTTGCAGGCATGAATAAGATTTCAAACTATATCAAAGAAGCCATACAGTACTTCGGCATCATCTTGGTGTCGATGCTCTCCGCACTGTGGCTTCTTATCAATCATAAGAGAATCAAGTGATTACTTGATTTCAATATTTCTATCAGTTTCCTTCTTGGTAGCCTCATAACCCTGGCTAGCCACGTCAGCGTTCACGATGTCCTCGCCACGCTTGCCCTTCAAAGCTTCCTTTGAATCGGCAGAAAGACCGTTGTTTACCACAGCATTCATATCGCAGGTAGAAAGCTTGTCAAGCTGTTCCTTGGTCACCTTACCATCACGATACTCGCAGCAGATAGGGTTCTCATACATAGAGTACTTCATACCGAGCAGGCTCTTCAGCTTGTGTTTAGCCACCCACAGGGCAGGAGTCTTGATATACTTGTGCATGGCAGGAGAAACAGAACCGATCATCCAGCAGTTTCTGTCGCAATGTCTTACCTTCTTGCGAACCTGCTCAGCCTCTGGTGAACTCCAAAGCTCATCCCAAGTCTGGCGGTTCAGGTTACCCATCACCTCCTTGTCCTTGGTACCATTACATGGCATCACATCACCGTATGGGTCGATGAAGAAGGTATCGAAACTCATATCGCAAGGCAGGAGACGCTTCTGACCATAGATATAGTTGATGAGTCCATGGTTGAAGTAAGCACGGAACCACTTCTTAGGAGAGTTAGACTTCAACAGTTCGTTCACCAGGTTCTCGAAGTTCTTAGCCACCATCGGACGGTCGTGAATGATGTTCTTAGCCTCTACGAAGTAGAAAGAGTTATGGAGCGATGCGGTAGCAAACTCCATACCCATCTTGTTGCTCAACTCATAGAGAGGCACGAGGTCAGGAGCGTTTTTGTCCTGAACGGTCATACCGAAGCCCACATCCTTCAATCCCATCTCGCAGAGTTTCTTCAGGGTTGTATAGCCACGATTGAAACCATTGTTCAAGCCACGGATTTCATTATTGGTCTGCTCCAAACCCTCGATAGAAATTCGGATACCTATCTGAGGGAACTCCTTCGCCAGGTCGATGATACGGTCGGTGAAGAAGCCATTGGTAGAGATCACGATACGGTCGCTCTTCTTATAAAGCTCACGTACGATATCCTTCAAATCCGTACGGATGAAAGGTTCACCACCTGTGATGTTGGTAAAGTACATCTTTGGTAGCTTTTTAATAGTCTCTATAGAGATTTCCTCCTCTGGTTTAGAAGGAGCCTTGTAACGATTACACATAGAGCAACGCGCATTGCAACGATAAGTTACAATGACAGTACCATTTAATTTCTTTTCTGCCATAATAAAATAATCTATTATTGTTTTGTGAAAAAATAAACGTATAAAGGATTAGCAAGAACATTCTTTCTAAAGCTCTTGCTAACCAAATTATTGTATAAAAAAATCTAATAAAATTTCAGTTTGTGTTTTTCAAGAAAGTAAATAGACCTTTCCTTATTTTTCATCGAATAGGTTCAGAGGTTTTTGAGGAATGATATGCTCAATAAACTCAACTATACGATATGACTTATTCTCGTATGCACGATATTCCTTGTTATACCTCTGCACTCTTCTGAGTTTCACTTTGATGGCATCTCCCTTACCAAATCTCTCACCTTCATCAATTTTCTGCATCAAAGCATCATCTTTGACTATCATGGAGATTTTAAATCCATTATACATGAATTGCCAACGAGAACCACGTTCAAAGTTTAAGCCAACTATGACAAGAGTTGTGATTTCCTCCTCAATTCTTTCCTCTGGCACAGCATCTTCCGTATCAAATCCATCATAAATATAATCCTCAAATTCCTTACGCTCAAATTCAGCACATTTCTCACCACCATCACCTTTGACAGTGAAGCCTTCCACACTTGGATCATCATTTGCTGTTTCCATTGATTTAGAGACTGCTTGTCTTACAATTTGCTGATTATAAGTATTAATCGTGATATTTACATTATCTCCCATTTTAAGAATTGTATCAGCATTTTTCTTCTCCTCTTTAGTCTTGACAGGCCTACCTTTGAAATGCTTATATAGCTTATATACACCACCTACTACACCACACAAAGCAGCCACGTATTCTACAACATCTTTTGAGAACAATTGTTCTACAATATTCTGTGCCACAGATACATCTACCACGAAAGAGCCTTGCTTCAAGGCATTCACCTTAAGCGTAACCTCACGAGCGCCCCCACTGAGTTGCTTGTTAGCCTCAGTGACAACAGATTGATAGTGAATCAAAATATTCACTAGAGTATTGGCATCAATACTATGAGTCTGTCCTTCAAATTCTAGTTGCATAGTCTTATGTTTCATTTATAACGTTTCTGCAAAGATAAGGATAATTTAATGAACTCACATCATTATCCTATCACTTTTAACAGTATTTATCCGAAAATTCGCTCAAAACGATTTTTCATATATCTTCATCAGCTTCTCATAGTAAGCTTCACTAGAATACCTCTCGATGGCATTCTTCGCAATCGCTTCATAGTCGAAGTGATGTTCAAACATCTTGAGGATTTTATCCTTTAAATCCTCAACATCACCCGACGTGAAGGTCATACCGCTCACACCTTCCTCTATCAGTTCCGGAATACCACCAATATTTGCACCTAAAACAGGCGTGCCAAGGCTTTGTGCCTCAATCACGGTCAGTGGATTATTCTCGCTCCATTCTGCAGGAAGCACCATCATTCGAGCCTTCTGGAGGATAGGCATGAACTCCTCCCATTGCATCTGCCCCTTGAACTCGATATGAGAACAGTTCTTATAAGTTTCCTTAAGTTCCGGAAGCAGCTCACCATCACCTATTACGATCAATTTCTTGTCGAGCTGAGCAGCCGCCTTACACAAGGTTCTCACACCCTTCACCTCATTCACTCGTCCCAGATAGACATAGTAGTCTTCCTTTATCTGAGTCTTTGAAGAAAGCTCCGGAAGTTTAGTCACATCGATGAAGTTGCAGAGCACTCTGAACTTCTCTGGTGAATAACCGCCCTTCACACAGGTATCCATCATAAACTTCGATGGAGGAAGGAACCAGTCCACATATTTCTGCAGAACCTCCTTGTTCCATTTCTTAGCCTCCAGATAACCGACGATTGCCCCAGGGATACTACCTGGCATACAGCGATGCTTCACCACTGCCAGTTTATCCGTAAAGCACTCCTCGCACCACTTGCCATCTCTCATGCAGGTATAGCAAGGACAAACGAGTTTGGTATCATGCAATGTCCAAACCACCTTTGCTCCGTATTCATGCGCTAACTTAGCAATCAGCGGAGAAAGCTGCGTATGGATATTGTTCAGATGCACCACATCAGGCTTGAAGTCATTCAGCAGTTGTGAGAACTTGCTCTTCACTTCACCATCACCAAACGGACGGGTAAAAGCCATCAATTTACTCATATTCTTTGGAAAGTATTTCTTCCAAGGCGTATCCAGATTCTCCGGATAGTCCATGGCAAATACCGCTACCTCATGCCCATGCGCCTTCAGCAGCTTTTCCAGATTGAGCATATAAATACAATCACCGCCACGGCGGTAATAAAACTTATTTGCTAATAAAATCTTCATTTCTTATAAGAACTTAATTTGCTTTCCACAAAGGGAAACACATAATATTTGATAACGTGCGAAAAGCATATCGCACCAATCAATGTTGCAATACAAGTTGCTACATAGAGCATGTCATTGTTGTGAATAAACTTTTCCAGATGAAGCATACTTGACACCCTATAAAACATCATGTGACAGAGATAAATCTCCATACTGATACCACTCAGATACTTAGCGACCCTGTTGTTCAATACAATATCTTTAGAACCTATGGCATACATCAGCCAAGCAGCAAAGGCCAATAAATCTGGCAAGATAAACAAGTCCTTGATATCAACAACAAATCTTAATACGGTAAGTACAAAGCATGATTCCAAAGTTATTATCCAATGTTTCTCCACCCAACTCTTGATACCCTGACGATAGAGATAAATCATACCACCAGAGAAAAAGAAAGGAGCACTATTAATAATATTACTACGACAGAATCCATTACCATTATTAAAAGTATCTATTGCTATATAACAGAATAGCAGTGATGACACTAGTACCATCCATCCTCGCTTCTTATTATCAAGCAAGAAGGTAAAAAAAGGGAAAAGCATATAGAACGTAAATACCGTACCTAGGAACCATCCCACACCTATCACTTCAATATGTGGATTAGGCAAGAGATTAAAGCACATCGTCAAGTCTGCAAAACTTTGGCAGAACGTACTCCAAGATGGGTCCATCGCAAAACTAATCATCACCATCATGGCGAAGAATGGCCAGGTACGATGATAGCGCTTAGCATAGAACTTCGCAGGAGTTATTGCACCTGACTTTATACGTTCATAATATCCACAGCACATACTGAATGCGCTAATAATCATGAACAGCAATGTGAAATTTGTGAACCACGGAATCACATTGCCAGTCAAGATGTTATCACTTGGCTTAATCATAAGATTAGCCCGAACGTGCATCAGCACAATACCTACAGCAGCGTAAGCACGCAACCCATCCAGCGAAGAGTAATTTTCTCTTACTTTTGCTGATGTGGGGGGGGGTAAGTTGAGTCTTATTCATTTTTGTTTTATTTCAATCCGAACAATACTTTAGTAAAGTGAGTTTTGTTTAATACATATCGATGCAAGATTATAGGGCAAACAACACCACAACCAACAACAACAAAAGCATTGATGATAAACAGCACGTCATGTCCATCCGCAAAGAATGGGATTTTATGTACTACAGCCTTGGCAAAACCTTCAAAAGTAGTATGAAAAAGGTATATGATATAGCTCGACGAGGATACAACCATCAACCAGTTATTTTTATGATTCCATTTTTCTATGAGAGAAGAAAGAGCCATTATTGCAGCGATTCCTAGATAAGGCAGTAACATTGAGATTTGCCCCCCCAGCCCGTCCGAGAACGGCCGTTTGGGGGTGTATCATAGAGGGCAGAACC
>URLG01000102.1 GCA_900548535.1 Candidatus Segatella intestinihominis
GAGCTGGTCCGTGGTTAGGACCCTTAGCGACAACGCACATGTTGTCTACTTCTTTAGAATAGATCATATTCGCTAAATTTTATATTAATGAATATATAAGTATAATGTTTCTGTACTTATTATCGTATAATGTTTCTGTACTTATTTCATAACCTTTTTGCTGAAACATGGGGCTTTCCATCTCAATCTAGAGACCTTTTCATCTCAATCGTGAGAACTTCCGACCTCAATTCCGAGTACAAAAGTACAAAAAATCTTGGAGAAATACCTAAAAATCGGTATTCTTTTTAACTCTTTAACCTAATTATTATGATTTTTCTTTTGTTTTTCCTTATTTTGATGTATCTTTGCAAACTGAAAATTGCAATTTTAAATAGATTATGATCGAAGTTAAGATAAATGACACTATGCTTCAGCAGGCTGCCGAGGCTGGTATGGACGAATTTGTGGGGGCTTTCGTGAAGGCTATCCGCGATGCCATCGGTGGTGAGCTCACTGCCGAGACGATGGGCGAGCTCAATAGCGACCAGATTACCCTCCTGGCGTGGGACATCCTGCACGAGGAGATGATGGATGGCGGCATGATACAGCTCATCCACAATGGATATGGACCCTTCATCTGGCTCAATCCTACTGACAAGGCGTTTCGCAACTGGGGATTGCAGGACCTCTACCGTCTCATCAACAAGAGCCATGCGCTCTATCGCTTGCACCATGAGGAGATAGAGGTAGGCGAGATGAGCGATGAGCAGTTTATGGCACTCTACGAGAAGTTCCCTGAGTTTGACGACTATGACGACCTCTTCGTGGAAAACGAGGAGGAGTGGACTGCCAAGATAGCTTATTACATCGATGAGCATATCGACAACTTCGCAACTATTGTTTAAAGTTTATTGTTTAATGTTTACTTTTTAATTATTCATTATAAATTATACATTATACATTATACATTAATAAATTATACATTATTATATATGAACAAGCAAGAACAGGAGCTCCGCAAGAAGAGCCCCGTACAGATACGCAACAAGAAGGCTTCATTCGAGTACTTCTTCGTTGACACCTACACCGCAGGCATCGTGCTCACGGGCACCGAGATTAAGTCTATCCGAGGGGGCAAGGCTTCGCTCGTGGACTGCTACTGCGACTTCTACCAAGGGGAGCTCTGGGTGAAGGGCATGAACATATCTCCTTATTTCTATGGTTCGTTTGGCAACCACGAGGCTCGCCGCGACCGCAAGCTGCTCCTCACCAAGCGCGAGTTGCGCCGACTGGAGAACGACAGCAAGCAGCCTGGCTTCACCATCGTGCCAACCCTCGTATTCATCGACGACAAGGGCAGGGCTAAGGTGGACATCGCCCTCTGCAAGGGTAAGAAGGAGTATGACAAGCGACAGACCCTGAAGGAGAAGGAAGACCGCAGGGAGATGGATAGAGCCATCAAGCACTTCTAATACTTTGAACGTTGAGATTTGAACTTTGAACTTTATGAAATGCATCTTTTGATGATGTTAGTCATTTCGGGTGGTTCTCTTCTCGATGTTTAAATACTCTTTATTATTTAAGTTTTTAGGATAATATGACAAATCATAAAGTTCAAAGTTCAAAGTTCAAAGTTCAATGTGACAGGAAGATTCTGATCTTGGACGGTGCGATGGGTACGGAGATTCAGAAGTATAACTTGACGGAGGAAGACTTCCGTGGCGATAGATTCCAGGACCTGCCGGGGCAGATGAAGGGCAACAACGATATGCTCAATATCACTCGCCCCGACGTGATCTCCGACATCTATCGTCGCTACTTGGAAGCTGGCGCCGACATCATCTCCGCCAACACGTTCTCCTCGCAGCGCATCTCGCAGGCTGATTATCACCTGGAGGATTGCGCCCGAGAGATGGCATACGAGGGAGCCAGACTGGCTCGCATTCAGTGCGATAAATATTCCACACCCGATAAGCCACGCTTTGTGGCGGGCAATATCGGACCTACCAACAAGACTTGCAGCATGAGTCCGGACGTCAGCAACCCTGCCGCCCGAGAGATTACTTATGCCGAACTTTTCGACGTCTGCTCAGAGCAGGTGGACGGACTCATCGAGGGTGGTGCCGACGTGATATTGATAGAAACCATCTTTGATACGCTCAATGCCAAGGCGATGATAGACGCTGCCCTCACTATGATGAAGAAGCATGGGGTGGACCTGCCTATCATGATCAGTCTCACCGTGAGCGACTTGGCGGGCAGAACCCTGAGCGGACAGACGGTGGATGCCTTCCTGGCAAGTCTCTCGCCATATCCTATCTTCTCAGTGGGCATGAACTGCGCCTTCGGTGCTCCGCAGATGAAACCATTCATCCAGCACATTGGCAAGGTGGCACCTTATTATATTAGTGCGCATCCGAATGCCGGACTGCCTAACGAAATGGGCGAATATGACGAGACGGCAGAGAGCATGGCTCCTAAAATAGCTGAATTCATCGATGAGGGACTGGTTAACATCATCGGTGGATGCTGTGGCACAACGCCCGATTTCATCGCTAGTTACTATGAGATGTCGAAGGGCAAGAAACCGCATCAGGTGGTGGAGAAGCCGAAGTATATGTGGCTCTCTGGGCTGGACCTGTTGCAGGTGGATGACTCCGTGCATCTGCCAGTGGACGCCAGCCGGTTCGTCAACGTGGGTGAACGCTGTAACGTGGCTGGTAGCAGGAAGTTCCTGCGTTTGATTAATGAAAAGAATTATGAGGAAGCCATCGGTATCGCTCGTAAGCAGGTGGCTGATGGAGCTGCCGTCGTGGATGTGAATATGGACGATGGTTTGCTCGATGCCAAGGCAGAGATGGTGAACTTCCTCAATATGATAGCTGCCGAGCCTGAGATAGCCAAGGTACCAGTGATGATAGACTCCTCCAAGTGGGAAGTCATCGTGGCGGGCTTGCAGTGCTGCCAGGGCAAGTGCATCGTGAACAGTATCTCGCTCAAGGAGGGTGAGGAGGTGTTCCTCTCTCATGCCCGCGACGTGATGCGATATGGTGCGGCAGTGGTGGTGATGTGCTTTGACGAGATAGGTCAGGCCACCACTTACGAGCGACGCATCGAGATAGCCGAGCGTGCCTACCATCTCTTGGTGGACAAGTTGGGCATGAATCCGCTCGACATCATCTTCGACCCTAACGTGCTCGCCATCGCCACTGGTATGGAGGAGCACGACAACTATGCCGTGGAGTTTATTCGTGCCACCCGATGGATTCACGAGAATCTGCCTGGAGCGCACGTCAGCGGTGGTGTGAGCAACCTCTCATTCTCCTTCCGTGGCAATACATACATCCGTGAGGCTATCCACTGCGTATTCTTGCACCACGCCCAGCAAGTGGGCATGGACTTTGGTATCGTAAATGCCAAGGCAAGAATGGATTACAATAAAATCCCTAAAGAACAACTTGAACTCATCGAGGACGTGGTGCTGAACCGTCGTAAGGGCGCTGCCGACGAACTCATCGAGCTGGCTGCCGAAATCAAGGAGAAGGCTGATGCCGCCAAGGCTGCCGCCAAGGCTGGCGGTGTGGCTCCACCAAAGCCTGCCGCCCCAGAATGGCGCAAGCAGAGTGTGGAGGAACGCTTGAAGTATGCCCTGCAGAAGGGTATTACCGACTTCCTGCAAACCGACATCGACGAGGCTCTTACCAAATATCCACATGCGGTGAATGTCATCGAGGGTCCATTGATGGATGGTATGAACCTGGTGGGTCAGCTCTTCGGAGAGGGAAAGATGTTCCTGCCGCAGGTGGTGAAGACCGCACGCACGATGAAATCGGCAGTTTCTATCCTCCAGCCTCACATCGAGGCAGAGAAGCAGGGCGGTTCTACCACGGCTGGCAAGATATTGATGGCCACGGTGAAGGGTGATGTGCATGACATCGGTAAGAACATCGTGTGCGTGGTGATGTCGTGCAATAACTACGATATCATCGACCTGGGCGTGATGGTTCCAGCCGAGCAAATCGTGAAGAAAGCCGTGGAGGAGCAGGTGGATGCCATCGGTCTGAGCGGTTTGATTACCCCTTCGCTCGAAGAGATGGTGCATGTGGCTCGAGAGATGCAGAAGGCAGGCTTGCGCATACCTATCATGGTGGGTGGAGCCACAACGAGCGAGCTGCACGTGGCGCTGAAGATAGCTCCGGAATATGACGGACCGGTGATTTGGGTCAAGGATGCCTCGCTCAATGCCGGTATCTGCGCCCGATTCCTGAACGAGACGGAGTGCCCTAAGTTTATCGCCGAACTCAACGAGCGATACGAGCAGCTGCGCAAGAACTATCACGAGGAGCAAGCCAAGATAGCATCGCTCACCGAGGCTAGGAAGAACAAGCTGGAATTGTTCTAGGCAGATCGCTCCAAATCTGAGCTATTTACTCCTAATCAGAGTCGATCGCTCCAAATCAAAATAGGTGGAATAAGAAAAGAAAGTAACAACTAGTTATACAGGATAAATGATAAAGACAATTATTTTTGACATGGGTGGTGTGGTAATCACTCTTGACAATGGGGAAGCGGGCAAACGCTTCGTGGAGCTTGGATTGAAGAACTTCAACGAGTTGATGGATCCTTACAAGCAGAATGGTATCAATGGCGACTTGGAGGAAGGCAAGCTCAGCGAGGAGGAATATCGCCACAAGATGAGCCAGATGCTGGGCAGGGAGGTAAGCTTCGAGGAGCTGAAACACTGCTGGTTGGGCTATGTGAAGGATGTGCCTGCGCGCAAGCTGATGACTCTCCGCAACCTCAAGAAGCAGGGCTACAGAGTGGTCTTGCTCAGTAATACCAACCCCTATATGTCGTCATTCACCGACAGCGAGGAGTTTTCGGGCGATGGTCATCCGATAGGCGATTACTTCGATGCGATGTATCGCAGCTACGAGGTGAAATACATGAAGCCAGATGAGAATTTCTTCCGCTATGTGCTCACCCAGGAGAAGGCTTTGGCAGACGAGTGCCTCTTCATCGACGATGGTCCTCGCAACTGCTGCGCTGCATCCGAGCTGGGCATCTACACCTACTGCCCTCAGAACGGCGAGGACTGGTGCGATAAAATATATAATTATTTGAAATAATCGCCCAATTATTTTGCACTCTGCGATAAAAGCAGTACTTTTGCAGTCGGAATAGATAAAAATATTAAGAAAATGGCAAAAAAGAAAAGATGGCATTGCCTGCCAGGTCAGCCTCTCACAGAGCTAGACAAGCAGGTGATGTATTGGGAAAACAAGGGTAAGCTCGTGCCTACCCGCGACTTGATTAAGACTCCAGAACAGATAGAAGGTATCCGTAAGAGTGGTGTTGTGAACACGGGTTGTCTCGATGCAGTGGCAGAGGCAATCCGTCCGGGCATGAACACCCAGGAAATCGACGATATTTGCATGCAGTATTGCAAGGACCACAACGCCATCCCTGCCTGCCTCAACTACGAGGGCTATCCTAAGAGCGTATGCACCAGCATCAATGAGGTGGTGTGCCACGGTATCCCAAAGGAAGAGGACGTGCTCGAGGAGGGCGACATCGTGAATGTGGACATGACTACCATCGTGGATGGCTACTATGCCGATGCCAGCCGCATGTTTATCGTGGGCGGCAAGACTACCCCTGAGAAGGAGCAGTTGGTGCGCGTGGCTAAGGAATGCCTGGAGATAGGTATGGAGGTGGCTAAGCCTTACAGCTTTGTGGGCGACATCGGTCATGCCATCGAGAAGCACTGCAAGAAGTATGGCTATGGCGTGGTACGCGACCTTTGCGGCCATGGCGTGGGCTTGCAGTTTCACGAGGAGCCAGAGGTGCTCCACTATGGCCATAAGGGCACAGGTATGCTCTTGGTGCCGGGCATGGTGTTCACCATCGAGCCTATGATCAACATGGCCACCTGGCAGGTATTCATCGATGCCGACGACCCATACGGATGGGAGGTAATCACTGGCGATGAGAAACCATCGGCTCAGTGGGAGCACACCCTCGTGATGACAGAGACAGGCGTGGAGATTCTTACACACTAATCTCTGTACTCTAAGTAATGATAAAAATGCGCTAAGCAATGGAAGAAATGAAGGATATATATATATTAGGTATAGAGAGCAGCTGCGACGATACCTCTGCCGCAGTGCTCAAGAATGGAGTGTTGCTGAGCAATGTGACAGCCTCTCAGGAGGTACACAGAGCTTATGGTGGCGTGGTGCCTGAGCTTGCATCTCGTGCCCACCAGCAGAATGTGGTGCCAGTGGTTGACCAAGCCATCGCCCGTGCGGGCATCAAGAAGGAAGACCTCTCGGCAGTAGCCTTCACCCGTGGTCCGGGCTTGATGGGTTCGCTCTTGGTAGGCGTAAGCTTTGCCAAGGGATTCGCCCGTGCGCTCAACATTCCGCTTATCGACGTAAACCACTTGCAGGGTCATGTGATGGCTCACTTCATCAAGGAGAGCGATGACGACCAGAGTGCGCCTCCGTTCCCATTCATCTGCCTCCTCGTAAGTGGCGGCAACTCACAGATTGTGAAGGTGAATGCCTACAACGATATGGAGGTATTGGGACAGACCATCGACGATGCGGCAGGCGAGGCCATCGACAAGTGTGCCAAGGTGCTGGAGTGGGGCTACCCAGGTGGTCCTATCGTGGATAAGTATGCGCGCCAGGGCAATCCGAAGGCTTATACCTTTGCCGAGCCACACATCCCAGGTCTCAACTATAGTTTCTCGGGATTCAAGACCAGCTTCCTCTATAGCCTGCGCAAGTGGGTGGCAGCTGACCCTGACTTCGTGGAGAAGAACAAGTTTGACTTGGCAGCCAGCATCGAGCATACCATCGTGGATATCCTGATGAAGAAGCTGCGCATGGCAGTGAAGCAGACGGGCATCAAGCACGTGGCTGTGGCTGGAGGTGTGAGTGCCAACAATGGACTTCGCAATGCCTTCCACGATCATGCCAAGCGATTTGGCTGGACCATCTATATCCCTAAGTTCAGCTATACCACCGACAATGCGGCGATGATAGGCTGCGTGGGCACCTTCAAGTATCGTGACGGTGACTTCGCTACGATTGATTTGCCTGCATACTCTAAGGTTACCTTTAAGTAAGTTAGGAGTTAGGAGTTAGGAGTTAGGAGTTAGGAGTTTTTTTTTAAGACAACTTATTAGAAATATGGAATTTGAAAGCAAAATATTGAGTAAGTGCATCCAGGAGATGCTTTACAATAGTGACAAGACAATGGGTACAGCCGAGAGCTGCACAGGCGGTCGCATCGCCGAGGCAATCATCTCTGTGCCAGGAGCCAGCAACTACTTCAAGGGCGGCATCATCTCTTACACCAACGAGGTGAAGGAGAATCTGCTCGGCGTGAGCCATGAGGTATTGGAGGAGCAGACTGCCGTATGCGAGGAAGTGGCAAGGGAGATGGTGCTGGGCGCCATCAAGACCCTGGGCGTAGACTTCGCCATTTCTGCTACGGGCGTGGCTGGTCCTACCGGTGGCACTCCAGCCATCCCAGTGGGCACCATCTATATCGGCTACGGCAACAAGGACGATGTGCGCGTGGAGAAACTCACCGAGGACTATGGCCGAGACATCAACCTCGCCATTGCTACCAACACAGCCCTCAAGGGTATGCACGATTTCCTGAAGGAGCATGCCGAGGAGCTGAAAAAAGAGTCATAAAAGATGCTTGTTAAGCAATAAATTATTAATAATCCTTAAAAGATTCAGTTCTTTTGAGGATTGTTTTGTTTATCCAAAAAATATTTTGTAATTTTGCAAACTGTTTGGAATAGGTATCAATTAACGAATTAGAAAATTAAAGATAGAAATGTCTAAGATTTGTCAAATTACAGGTAAGAAGGCACAG
>URLG01000103.1 GCA_900548535.1 Candidatus Segatella intestinihominis
GATAAACGTAAGGTTGAAGAACAACAAGGCAAGCAATACGGCAGGACCTACTATAACCCACGCAAAAGACCACAATGATGGCAGCATAAATGCCACTGCACATCAATATTATCTCGCTTGTTTTCCCATCTTACATGCAGATGAGAGAGTGCCACAAAGAAGGCATTGACAAGCATGAATATGAAACATGCAAACTGGAGAAGAAATAAAGAGTCCATATTTATATTTGTAGTTATAGTTCGTTTGAAATCTTGCGGAAACGTTCTTGAAGTTCTGTCATTCTTTTCATAAGGGCGGAAAAGTCCAAAGACTCGCCATAGATGAAGCTACCCCTCATCTCATTGTAGTCTGCCTCATAACTTGGCAAGAGTGCGTCGCTTGGAACAATCTGGATGCTTTGTGGCAGTTCTTTGTCATAATCCACATACCCCACATGATCGAATTTGCGTCTGTGATTGACGATGTCTTCGTATAATACCACATCGTTGAGAGCCACTTCTGCGTATGGAGTCTGCATCAGCTTTTCCAAATCGTAGAAATGACGTGTCATCCGATGGGTACGTGGCTCGGCTTTCTGATATTCCTCGCAGAGAAGAAATGCCTTTTCGAGGAAAGTGCGAGCAGGCGTAACCGTGCGAATGGTTTGAACCAAATCAGAGTCCACATCCTCACCCTCGAATGCTTGTTCTACCAATGACGATATGCGTCTCATTTCAAAAGGCTCAGCCATAGATAAGACACTAATCTCAATTTTTACCGTTGGAGTGGCGTATGCAGCATTGCTTTGGTAGAGCGAAGGATATTTGACGAAAATCACAGATGGGTCTTTGTCGTGAGGCACTTTGAGTGGTGTTCCATTTTCATCCAATACGTCATTGTCTCCAATAACCGTTACGGGAAGTCCCAATCTTTTCAACTCTTCCTTTAACTCAGACTTGAAGTCGCCAAGAATATAGTCCTGTGCCTTTTCTCGCAAATGGTGGATTTGCGTATTCGAAGTACAGTTGGCACAGGTGAGGTTCTTGACATTCAAGAAGAAGTCTCTTGAAAGTGCAAGGTCAATGTCCTCACTGAAACGATTGATGATATTCCATCCCTTGCTAAGACTTGTACCACCTTTGAACAAGAGATACTCGCCTATGCTGGTATGGAATATGGCATAGAGTACAGCCGTTACCCACCAGTCCTTTTCGGCAGATGCCTCGTCTATCTGCTTTTCCTCGCTGACAGCCTGTATCATCGCCTTGCGCTCATCTATTGTAAAATCTATCCATTTGCTCATAATGCCTTGCTTTTTATGTTTCTTCTGATAATATTTCTCATCCATACGGGAGCCAACAGCAGGTCGTGCTCTATAGTCTCCTCTTCAGGATTTTCCGCCAACAGCTTGGAAATTTGCTTCTCATCGTCAGCCGTTATGTTGTTTTCGCCAATACAGCGAAGTGCCTGTACAAGATCACGCATCAAGACACCTTTAAAAGCAAAGTTTCTTGGAGCACCATGCTTCAATACGACCATGCGTTTTCCCATGGAGAGCTTTCTGCTGGAGCCTGTCGTGAGAAAACTCGTTGTCATAGGCACTTGTGTAGAGAAGCCCAACAGGTTGGCTGCTGTCACTCCAGTGGGAATAATCACCGCCTTGTCTCTCTTGGCTATTTCCGATGCTAATTCAAAGGCAGAAGGGTACAGTATGCCAAAGCGAGTCTTGCGTGCCTTGACATACACACCTTTTGATATTCGGGAGATAATCCCCTCCTTCTCGAATATCGCCAGTAGCTTGGTGACGTATTCCACATCATACTGCGGAAAGGATGACACGAAGAACACCTCCCCGAACTTACAATGTGCTATCTTGCTCTTAATTTTGTTTACTACAGCTTCTTGCATAGCTTTACTATTTGATTTTTGGTCGGAATCATTGCAAATATTTCCGACTGCAAAGGTAAGGTTTTTATACCGTAAAGCCATACTTGTACTCTATATTTTATAGATTATTATACAAATATTATCTTAGAATTTTATGTCAAGCATGAATATTAACGTAAAAAGTTCTAATTTCCATGTTTTTCTCCTTGCAAGCTGTGCGAGATTGTTATTTTAACATAAAGTCTTGAAGTACCTCGAACCCCAAAAGTGAAACGGGGATTTCAAGTCTTCACGGTACTTGTCACCAATAGGCAATGTCGGTGACGGTGATGCGCTTGCATCCCATACCACAACTAATCAAGAATACATCGGTAGGGTACAAACACTCGTTTGGTACTTTCATTTCTGTTCTCATAATATAATTTTGTTTGAGCACCTCACGATTGACGCAAAGGTACTTCAAACCATGAAAACAGGTAGTACGAAACCACCATACAGCCATATCATCCACCCAACAGGTATCAAGACACGATGAAGGGTCTATACGCCCACCTATCATCGTGGCATATAGACCCTTGTCGTTTCCCGTGAGGTGCGGGTGACTATGTTTGCTGAGCACCTTATACTCCTGCCCAACTTAGGAGTTTATTAATCGTCTGCACAAATGATTTTATTAAATGTATAGCCAAGAAACTGTTTGTTATCGTAGTCTTCTGTGCCCCAATAGCTTTCTCCAGCTGGAACCCATTCATACGTTGCTTCCTCTGCAGAACGAAGCTGCATCATAGATTGTCGTGAAGACAACGTCAGGTCAATAAAGTTGGTGTTACAACTATCAAATATACCTCCCATACCGATTTCATGTAATAGTCCAACTGAACTTAGTGCCCCGAAACGGACCCTCTCTAAGAGAGGACAATCTTCAAATGCCAAGTATTTTATCCTTGATGCCTTTCGCATATCTACAATTTCAAGCTGGTGGCATAGGTAGAAAGCACGATATTTAATCTCTTCGACTTTTGGAGCATATATTGCCGTCAATGTACTGCCTTGAAAAGCATCATCTTCAATAATGGTAGCGTCTGGCAAGCGAACTACGTTAAACCATGGAGCAACGCCTTCTGGTAAATTACCAAAAGCTTTTTGAGGAATTCTCATAACACCTTTTAAGGTAATATTGACAGAACTTTCTGGAACATCTTTATCTTTTAAGGCATTCTTTATGGCATCAAAAAGATCTAACGACGCATTGGAAGGTAAAGTTAACTCCACATCATTGCCGTTTTCTAATTGCTCAGCGACCGATGCTTTTATACTCTCTACCGTTACAGCAGAAGCCTCGCCACCAGGTATTGCCGTTCCTTCTTTCCAATCTGTCACTGTAACATTATCTATTATGGCTTTATCCTTACCAATCTTTAATTTATAGGTATAGCTCATACCGCTTTCAAGATTTGGAATGCCTTTAATAGAGTATGCTTTAGGCGTTCCAGTACCGTTTTCCTGTACACTTATGCATATAAAATCTTTGTTCGCGTCTTCTGCATTTGGAGCAACCAGAGCCACCCAAGAACTCTTTGGGTTAGCGTCATCCACCTTATATGCTTTTATAGCAGAAACATCTGCGCCTTGAGTTGCCGGTAGCTCTAATTGAGAATATATATTTATCCCAGCTACATATGGTTGGTCAAACTCATTCATGAAAGTCGAATTTTCTATATCGATAACGACACGTGCCGTCTGGCGCTTGAAAGTCAAATCGAGCTGACGGTTTTCTGGTATGTTTGGATATGTCTTCTTAGCTGTCATGTAGTCAGAAAGAGCTAATCCTTCCTTTATGTTCTGTTCTGTACAGATTTGTCCGTTGTCAAAACTATTGCTGACATTATTATAAGAATACGGATAAAACGCCTTGAAATCTGTAGCTTCGGATTCCCATTTCATTGGAACTTCGGATTCGGCTACTCCCCAAACTCCATTTTTCATTTCATACTTATGAGCGGCACCACCATTCACGCTAATTCCAATTTGGTCAAAATCTTGAAATTCACTCTGTTCTTCTGTACTGCCAATGGGAATACTTCTAGTAAAAACGCTCTCGCCACCAATGGTTGCATTTACTTTTACCTCATCTCCAGCAAAGCGAACCTGCTCATCTTCTGTAGAGCAAGCAGCAAGCATTGCGAGTAATGCAAAGGTTCCTAAATATTTTGAAATTTTCATATTCTTCGCTTTTTATTCTGTTACTTATTCTGTTTCTTATTCTGTTTCTTATTCTGTTTCTAAAGTTGCACCAGTCCCTTTTACCCAAGGGCTTGCCGTCATGCTGCCAGCTTTTACGAAATCCTTACCTATAGTAAGGGTCAGCAGATGTTTTTTACCTGCTTCCAATTTCGCAATCACACTTTCAGGAGCTCTCCACACATAAATCTTGCCGTTTATTTCAAACTCTACCCTAAATCCTTCAGTAATAGTTTGCGGTATAAGGATAGCTGAATAATTTGCAATTGCATGGGCATCATTGTTGGCTGCTGCTGTGAATTCCCCAAGCTCAGGTTCTATCAAGACAGGAGCACAGGTTGCATCTACTGCCACAGTGATAGGATCTGCTGACAAATCTGCAAAACCCTGATTGATGCTTCCTCCGATATTTATATTATTTATCGGATTAGCTGCCAAAGGAGTCGTAGTATTGAAATCAGTGCCGAACTCAATTTTTATGTTCAGCAAACTGAGGGCATGAGTAAAAGTGATGTCAACTGCACCATTTGTCAAATCCTTTTCTGGCACAAACCCCGTTTTCTTATATACAAGGAAGTCTGACTCGTAAGTACCCGTAGTCTGTTGCGTACCAACAGAAACTGGATATTCTTTTACTATAATCATTGTTTCCGTATTTCCATTTGAGTCGAATGGGGCATAAGCCATGATATCGACAGGCTGAGTTGAGTTCTGCCAAAGCATCTGAACAGAAGGATTCCAATTAGTTCCCTCTTTTGTCATCATGATGTTGTTATAGGAATACTTGATATTATTAGCATTGCCAATGCAAAAAGCGAATTCCTTAAGAGTATTTGTGGTGTGAAATGCACGTGTAGTTATGTCCTCTACGTTTGTTGTAACTCGCACCACATTATCAGCAGGATAACTGCTCTGTACCAAATCCTCATCGTTGGAGCAGCTGGCAAAAACTGTCGTTGCCAAAGCTGCCATTGCTAATATTTTAATTGCTTTCATACTGTATATGTATTTAATTGTTGTACTATGTTAGTTGAGAGCCTCGCCGCTGAATGTGCTGCCATCCTCCCAATTAGTAATTTTAACATCTCCAAGTTTTATCTCGTCACGTCCCACTTCCAGATTGACTGTAGTAATCTTACCGCTCTCTAACTTGAAAGGTGTGCCATTATCATAAACGAAATTCTTGCCACCGATGACAATGGTGAGTTGCGTGACATCTTCCTGTGGAATAATGACAGAAACATACTTGGTGTTTTCTGTAATCTCAGGAAGCGAGAAATCTTCCTTTGCAGTAGTGGAAGGAGTAACAACCTTTGTCAGATAATTGATGGTTGCCTCTTTTGCCGCATTGCCCACAACCACTTTCTCTACAGTTGGTATGCCACCCCATTGATTCTTATAGGTGAGGTTCACTGCAAGTTTAGCCATTACATGGGTAAAGGTGAGAGGTACTGTTTGTTGGGCATCGGCACTATAGGATAAGCCGTCTGGGTTGACTGCCACCAAGAGGTCGCTTTCCGTTTGCTTATTTGCATCGAATGTATATTCTCCGGCAGAAAGGTCGGATATTGCTGCTGTAGGATAGACACCGATGAAATAATGCTTCTCACGGTTGTTCTTCCAAAGCATTTGTGGAGTGGCTACCCATGCACCGTTTGTCAGCTTGTTGATGGCGTTATTCACCACACGCTCGCTTGTCTCAGGGGCTACAGTAGGCGCACCAGTCCAGGCATACACGCTGATTTCATCACCCTCTTCAAAGGTTTGACCGCCATTCGCATCTGTGGCAACACGTGTCATATTGCCGATACTGGTAGAAACGGTGATATACTTGGAGGTCTCGCCTCCGATACCGTTCTCGTTGTCAGAACAACTGCCTAATGTCAAAGCCATTGCCATCAGAGCAAAGAGATAAGTCTTCTTTTTCATTGTCTTTTACTATTATATGTTTATATTCTTGTTTTGATTCTTGCTTAAATGAGAGGGGCGCTTAATCTTCAGGATTCAGGATTTCACCACGATAAATCCATCCCTCTGTCCAATCATCTATCTTCGTGCTCGTAAGATACATATAAGGTTTCATCTCCCCGTATTCCAAGTTTATCTGGTACTTGCCACCAGACTTCATGATTGGGGCTTCGATGTCGTAGTTGCTAACTACTCCCCCAGGAGAAATCAGTTGGATAAACAACTTGGTGGTATGAAAACCATTGGCTGTCGGCATCAAGCGTAATGTTTCCGTTTTTAAAGTTTCGCCAGGCACTGCGATTCTCAAAGGTATATCACACTCTTCCTTGGTATAGCTTGCCGTCCCGAATGTTCCATCCTCATTCTTTTGCAGGGGAAGGAATCCGGTTGCCACATTCAGAACCTTACCTATCATTGCAAAATTGTCAGGAACTCCTTCAATGAAGATGGTCAATTCTGCAAGTATATGGCGCATTTCATTTTTTGTTATGTAGTTGACATTTGATTTGTCTATAACGATGTCCGTGACACCATAATAGGCATGGTCGGGAGAGGCACTTGGATTGGACAATCCAAACATGAGTTGGTTCATATTGAGGGTTGCCCTTGTAGCCTCACCGATAAAAAACGGTTCTATAAGGTTGGTGGTAGCCAGAATCTGATAATGCCCTACTGGAAGAGCGAAGCGTTGGCTTGCTACCTCCTGCGCACTACCATCATGTTTTTCCTCTACAAGCGAACCGTCATCGGCATTGAATATCCAGAGCTTCACGTCATTCACTTCCGTACCTTGGTCGGCTTCATCTGCCCAAGTGAGCGATACAGACAAACCGCCCTCATCCTCACCATCATGAATATTATGGTCGCAACTTGCCAACAGGTATGGGACACATAACAGCACCCATAACCCAATATTAAATATTCTTTTTACTTTCATTTCCTATCTTATTTTATGGGTTACTGATGATTGTCTGTTGTCTCTACTCGGCGAGCCTTATCCGCATCTTGGGTGTCATCGCTACCATTTCCTATGGCAGTAATGCGACTTGCCTCTATGCCATTCTTCACAAGCCAAGCTTTTACGGCTTCTGCACGCTGGCGAGATATACGTTTATTGACAGCCACGCTGCCTTTTGTGTCACACCAACCTGTTACAGTCACCTTCATCTCCGGATTCTCCTTCAATGTATGTAGGATACCATTCAGCTTCGACAGCTCGTTCTGCTTGATGCCGATACTGTTGAATGCGAAGTAAACAACAGGGAATGTAGCCTTTGCTGATTCTTTTATGTCTTGTTCAACAAGTATTGTTTCAGCCTTATCCACTGTTTCTTTCTGATTGACCTCCTCCGAAGAAGAAGTTGGTTCTTGTTGTAGAACCTCATGTTGTAGAACCTCCGTTTGTGGAACTGATGGAGGTTCAACTATCTTGCTTTTCTTTTTAGCCTTTGCGAAACTTATCCCCATTCTTACTCCACTTTCCCAAACAAAGTTGTTCTTATGCAGATGCTCCGGCATTCCATCCATACGTTCGCCAGTAAGACGAGTCAAACCAGAATAGATGCCCAATTTCAGACATGAAGTCAGTTGGTAGCCCACCTGCAAGTCAGCGCCATAACCCAAATGCCAGTTAGCAGAACCTTTCATCACCTTAGCATCATCGGCTATAGTCTGAATGTCAGCTTTGGTAGTTACTGCATATATATGAGGTGAAACTGCCAAATCCCATCGGCTGTTAG
>URLG01000104.1 GCA_900548535.1 Candidatus Segatella intestinihominis
GAGGTTCTTTAGTTTCAAAGAACAATTACTTGTACGACTTCACGTCGCAATTTGGCTGCAAAGATAGCAAATAAACTTTGCAACTCGGTTGCAAAGTTATATGTATACCATTTTTTAGATGCGTGAACCATAGTAAAATCTGTATGACTCCTTTGCTTTTCATACTGCGGTTTCAGTAGAAACACCTCATCCTATCCCTTTTCATTGGTTTTTGGTGTAACTAAAAGTTAAATACGTTAAATATTACCTTTTCGTATCTAAACAGAATCCACATAGCCACTTTTCTACCGTTTAGAGCGTATAATACTGATAATCAACTAATAATAGATACCTTGGATGTTTGCTTGATAAAGTAACGATACAGGCAGAGAATCTGCAAATCGACAAATATGGATTTTATGTGAGCGGCTGGATCCAAGAGGAGGGAATTCATAATGTTGTAATCTCTAAAAACTTAAAGCAGGTTACAGGTGAGGGTGATGTTCCTACGGCAAATGCGATTGATTATGATGGTACAATAGAAGAGTGGCTTAATATCAAGTTCAATTTAAAGAAAGAAATGTTTGCCATAGACGGACAGGGCATTTTGCGAATCAATGGAAAACAAGTGAATGAGATAATTATTCCGGAAGATATGACAGAGATACATGACTACCAGTTTGCAGGTATGGCTCTTTCTACAGTGTACGTACCCAAGTCTTTAAAGCGAATTGGTAAATATGCATTCGCTTGGTGCCATGACTTGGAAAGGGTACAATACTCGTCTGTAAAAACGCCTGCAAGTGCTAAGAAATGTCAGTCAAAGACAGATGCTCGCCAATTCATCACTATCGGCGATTGTGCTTTCTTAATGAATAAAAAACTTACGGATATAAGTTTTGCAGAAGTTGTTGACTCTATTGGAAATAGAGCCTTCTATTCAACTGCATGGTTGGATAAACAACCAGATGGCATGGTTATTATCGGAAAGAGTCTCTATGAATACAAGGGAGAAGCTCCTGCTTCTGTCGCAATACCAGAGGGCATAATTTGTGTTTGTTCAGAGGCTTTTAAGGGACAGGGCAAACTGACGGATGTTACTTTCCCTGAAAGTTTAGAATACATCTCAGATAGCGCATTTGAAGGTTGCACAGGAATAACATCCGTCGAATTTCCAGAAAAACTTCAAAGCATTGGAGATTATGCTTTCAGCCAGACTGGTTTGACGCAGATAAATATATCTAGTAATGTAATGCGAATCAAAGGCGATGGTGCATTCAGCAAGACTCCGATAAAGAGCGTTATACTTGAAGATGGAGAAAACGAGTTGGATATGAATTGGGGTATGTTTGGCAGTGCGGAAAAAGCTTATATAGGTCGTCCAGGTTTCTTTGCCTTAAGTGGTTCCGGATTAAAGGAAGTAACTTTGGGTAAATACGTGAAAGAGATTCCGCTCGACTTTGTTTGTAGTCATTACATTGAGAAATTTACCATCCTGTCGTCAATTCCACCAGTTGTTGGCAGGGAAGGTCATGACTATTTCTCAGAAGACACCTACGACAATTGTAAACTGATTGTTCCTAAGGAAAGTTTGGAGGCGTATAAGACAGCTCCAATTTGGAAATATTTTACCAATGTAGAGGAGAGTGAAGTTTCTGGTATCAAGAATGTCTTGACTAGTAAGGATTCTAAATCTTTAACATATGGTATTAATGGCTGCATAGCTACTAGTAACGGTATTGTCATCGAGAAAAAATCCGATGGTTCCGTTCGTAAGTATGTGAGAAAATAATAAGCCCGATACGATAATGCCTGCTAGAGAGAAATTTGCTCTAGCAGGCATTTTTAGTTTCTTTTATTCGAAAAGCTTTCTGAGATCCATGCTGAGGAACAGCTCAGGCTGAATGCCATTCTCGCCCACAACTATGGTGGCTAGCGGATTGAAGAGTTTGTGGAAGCGTTCCATGCCGGTTGTCTTGGTTTCTCCATTGCTCTTCACCTCTATGGCGACAATCTTCTGGTTCTTCTTGAGAACGAAATCAACCTCATCATTGCCTTCGCGCCAATAATAAACCTCGAAACGATGGACGAAGGCTTCGCTGATGATATAAGCTCCTATGGCTGATTCGAAAAACTGTCCCCATCGCTTGCTGTCAGTTACGCTTCCTTAAACGACAATCCGCTCAGAACACTTAGCAGGGCATTGTTGTAAACCTGATATTTCGGGATGCTGGCACGCTTGCGGGCCATATCTACAGAAAATTTCTGAAGTCCTGTTACAAGTCCGCTGTCGCCTAGCAGGTTCAGATATCCAGCCAACGTCACCGTGTTGCCTGCATCCTGCAGGGCTCCCAGCATCTTGGTGAGCGAGAGTATCTTGCCCGAATAAGCTACGCTCAACTCAAATGTCTGGCGCAGCAGGGCAGGCTTGCTGATAGGCGAATCCATCAGGATGTCTTTGTTGATGGTTGCATCGATGATGGCTCCGTTCACGTAGTTCGCCCATCTTTCTTCGTCTTCTATGAGCTGTGCGGCACCCGGATAGCCACCATAATATATATACTGTTCAAGCGACATGTTGAAGGCTTCTCTCATTTCCGGATAGCTCCAGTGGCTCATCCTGATTTCCTCGTATCTTCCCATGAGTGATTCTGCCAGACCTTTCTCCAGCAAAACTCTTGAAGAACCGAGCAGTATTACTTTGAGGTTGATATGGTTGAGCGAGTCTGCATCCCATTCTTTCTTTACATATTCGCTCCAGTTCTTGAGTTTCTGTATCTCGTCGATGACCAGTATCATCTCTTCCAGTCCCTGCGCGCGCATTTGCAGGCGGGCGTTTGCCCAGCATTCGCTTATCCAGGTGGATGAGGTGCAGGGGATGGTGTCAGCGGAATAGAAGAGGGATGGCTTGTCCAGGTCATCGAGCACTTGGCGGATGACGGTGGATTTACCTATCTGTCGAGGTCCCATGATGACTTGGATGAACATTCTCCGTTCCTCCAGTCGCTTGATAATGGTGTCGTATACTTTTCTTTTGTACATACTTCTATCAGTTTTTAAGGGATTTCACCCCCGTATTTCTTGCGATTTTACTTAGTGCATTGAGTAATCTTACTCAGTCCAATGGCGAGAAGTGGGAGAAGGCGATAGAGGACTTTGTAGAGCGGAGCGTGAAGTACGACCTCTGGTGCAAGATGCGTTTCTTCGGTCAGCAGATGCAGGAGGCGATAGATAGCGATCATCGCATGGTTTGCCGCACGGGTTCTACCAATCTCTTGGTCTTCGTGCCCGATACCTTCACCCAGATGGATATCCAGCAGGTGTACCTCCTCCAGGGCAAGAAGGGCAATCTCTCTGCCTTATTAAATATGTGGCAGAAGCGTGGGCATATCAAGAAGAACATGGATGGCACTTACTCTAAGACCGAGGCTTTCGTCCTGAAGTATGGTCACTATGGGGCGCCAGTGGCAGCGTAGGGATAGCTGGGAGCTGTCTTTTTGGCAATAATCAGCCAAAAAGGCAGTTTCCTTTCTCCCTCTTTTTGACCAAAATCAAGAAATCAAGCCTTTTGGAAAGAAAGTAAAGAAAATATTTGTGTGCGCACACAAAAGGCATTACCTTTGCACTCGAAAAGAAGAAAGAACGATAAAAGATTGATAAATTAAGGATAACTTAAGAGATTGAATAAGGGTAACATTAAAAGAAGAAAGGAAATTGAGATTATGATGACATTTGGAATTATGACAGTGGTAGTAGTTGCATTCGCAGTAATCGCTTGCGCAGGTATGAACCTCAGCATCAATAGCTGCAAATAAAGCTAACCACGATTTTAGAGAAAGAACATAGAGAAACAGTAATAAATAATAATTAGAGAAAGGAAAAAGATTATGGTAGTATTAGGAATGATTTTAGCAGTAGTAGCAGTAAGCCTCGTACAGGTTAACTCTATCAGCAACAAGATGAACTGGAGCAAGTAATGCTCTCTGCATTCATCATCAGAAAAAGAAAGTAAATAAAGGTTCTCCCCTAGTGGAGACAAGTAATTTAAATTAAAAAGAAAGGAAACGATTATGTTAGTATTAGGAATGATTTTCGCAGTAGTTGTAGCATGCCTCGCTGAGGTAGGTGTAGTAAGCAACAACATGAATCTCTGCAAGTAAGTTTAGTTTTTTAACATGTTAGTGTTAGGAGCAAAGGGCTCCTAAAGATGTAGATGGAGCGAATGAAGCTCCTTTTTTGTGCCCATACGTTTCGTATCCCCTTATTCCCTTGTTTTGATTTTGTGGTAAGTTTACCACAAATTATTCTAAAAAAATGTGGTAAGTTTTCTACAAAATATCTTTTTTTTTGTGGTAAGTTTCCTACAATTTTTGTATATTTGCATCCAAAATTAAGAAAACAAGTAAAAATATATGAACTATAATAGGAAAATCGAACTGCTTAACAGTTTAACAGTTAACAGTTCGATTTTCGTTTACTTGAATATCAGCGTGGTGAGCCTCTGCTCATCAAATAATTCCCTAGCCACTTGCTGCATCTGCTGGGCGGTGATGGCATCCACCTGCTCATAGAGTCGATCCACATTCTTCTCCCAACCATAGTGGAGGAAGCTCTTGCCAAAGTCGAGGGCAAAGTTCTCTCGGTTGTCGCAAGCCACGCCTATCTGTCCCTTTATCTGCTTCTTGGCGGCTCTGAGCTGTGCCTCGGAGAGAGGTTTCTCCATCAGCTTGTCCAGCTCCTTGCGCACCAATCGGAGGCAACGCTTCACATCGTGCTCGTCGCAGCCGAAATAGATGCTCCAGGTGCCCGTGTCGCCATAAGCCACCATCGTGCTCTCCACGGTGTAAACCAAGCCGTTGTGCTCACGCAGGGCAAGGTTGAGCTTGGCGTTCATGCCCGGACCTCCCAGGATATTGTTCAGGAGATAGAGCGGCATGCGGCGGTCGTCATGCACATCGTATGCCTGGGTGCCTATCATCACATGAGCCTGATGGGTATGCTTCTCCAGCACTATTAAGTTAGGAGTTAGGAGTGAGGAGTTAGGAGTTGCAAGCTTGCTTGTATTTTCCTTTCCCTTTTCTTCCTCCATGTTGTCTCCAATATTGCTATTAACTCCTAACTCCCGACTCCTAACTCCTAACTCCTCACTCCTCACTCCTAACTTTTCTAACTCTTTCACCAGCTTCTTGAAGTCAATGTCGCCGTAGGCAAAGAAGATGGCATTGTCGGGGCGATAGAGCTTGCGAGTGAATCGCAGGGCATCCTCGGTGGTGAACTGGCGCACTTGCTCGGCGGTGCCCAGGATGTTGTGCCCCAAGGGATGACCCTTGAAGAGGATATTCTCGAACTCATCGTATATCAATTCGGCAGGCGAGTCGTTGTAGCTCTCTATCTCATCGCAGATTACCTCCACCTCCTTGTCTATCTCCTGCTGGGGATAAGTGGAGTGGAAGACGATGTCGGAAAGGAGATCCACGGCTCTGGCAATGTGCTCCTTCAGGATAGCGGCATAGTATACCGTGCCCTCCTTGTTGGTGTAGGCATTGAGGTCGCCGCCCACGCTCTCCAGGCAGTTGAGGATATGCCAAGCCTTGCGTCGCTCGGTGCCCTTGAAGGTAACGTGCTCGCAGAAGTGGGCCAATCCCTCTTCGCCCGGCAGCTCGTCGCGGGTGCCAGCGTTTATCTGATAGCCGCAATACACCACCTGGCTATCCGAAGGCAAGTGGATGATGCGGAGTCCATTATCGAGTGTATAAGTATTGTATTTCATTCTTCTTAATTCATTCTTTGCTTATGATATTGCCATTTTCTTCTGCAAAGGTAAGCAATCTTTGGCTAATGTGAGCATTCCAATCAATAAAAAAGATAAAAAATAGAGCTTTCTCTTTGTGTTGTCAGCAAAATGATTTATCTTTGCTCCCATAAAAATAATAAATTAGATACAAATGCGCAAAGTAATAGGAATAGGAGAAACCGTGCTTGACATCATCTTCAAGGGCGGCAAGCCGATAGAGGCAGTACCGGGTGGCTCATCATTCAATGCAGTCATCTCGTTGGGTCGTGCGGGCGTAAATGCTTCGTTTATCAGCGAGGCGGGCAACGACCGCATAGGAGAGTATGTGATTCAGTTTTTGAGAGATAATGGGGTGAATGCTGACAATGTGAGCATCTTTCCGGAATCGAAGTCGCCGCTCTCGCTGGCTTTCCTCGACGAGAACAACAATGCCGACTACATCTTCTACAAGGATCATCCTCACGACCAGCTGGAGTTTGCCACACCGGAAATCAATCCTGGCGACATCGTGCTCTTCGGTTCGTTCTTCGCTCTGAATCCTGTGGTCCGTCCTCAGGTTGCCGGCTTTCTGGAGTATGCGAAAGAGCACGGCGCCATTCTTTATTACGACATCAACTTCCGTGCTTCTCATCAGAACGAAATCATGAAGATTACGCCTAATCTGATAGAGAACCTGGAGATGGCTGATTTCGTACGCGGAAGCCACGAGGACTTTGGAATCCTCTACAAGAAACCGGAGGCGGATAAGGTTTATAATGCCGAAATCAGTTTCTACTGCAAGAAGTTTATCTGCACCCAGGGCGCTGAGCCTGTAGAGGTTCGTGCCGAGAACGGCTTTGCCAAGAGTTATCCTTCGGAGAAGATGAAGCCGGTGAGCACTATCGGAGCCGGCGATAATTTCAATGCCGGTTTCGTTTTCGGACTGATCAAGGAAGGAATCACCCGCGAGGACATCGACCGCGGCTTATCTGAGGCGCAATGGGACAGTCTCCTTGTTTCGGCTCAAGAATTCTCCACCGAATGCTGCAAGGACATCTACAATTATGTTTCCAAGGAATTCGGAGAGCAAAAGAAGAAGGAACTAAAAAATTAAGTTAAATGAAAAAGATTTTAATGTTTTTATTAGGACTTCTTTTGTGTATTTTTGCTGTTTTGAGTATTGAACAATATTCAAACAAAGTTAGCAAAGAACGACATGAAAAAGAAGTTTTTCAAGCAAAGCAAGATAGTATTTGGCTAGCTGAAGAAAGAGAGGAACAAATAAAAGATAGTCTTAAGCAAATTGTTGAAGATAGTCTTCGGCAAATAAGAAAAGATAGTATAAATAAAGTTATAGATGAGTTACGAACAAAAGAAAAAAAATATCCATTATCTCAAGAACAGCAAGAATTAATGGAATGTTATAATGAGGCAGCTCGCAGGGCGGTAGATACTAAATTTAATAGTAATACGGAACGAATGTGGTATGGATTGCCACCAGCAAATTCTGGTGCTGCAGATGCTTTCGCTAATAGTTTTAAATAGTTTTATTATGATAGAAATTACAAACAAAATTTATTACGTAGGCGTAAACGACCGCAATAAGCATCGTTTTGAGGGCCTCTGGCCTTTGCCTAACGGAGTGAGCTACAACTCTTATATCATTGACGATGAGAAGGTCGCGCTGGTAGATACTGTAGAGGTTGATTTCTTCACCCAGTTCCTCGAGAACATTCACGAGGTGATTGGCGACCGAGAAATCGATTATCTTATCATCAACCACATGGAACCTGACCACAGCGGCTCCATCGCCCTCATCAAGAAATATTACCCTAACATCAAGATTGTGGGCAACAAGAAGACCCTGGGAA
>URLG01000105.1 GCA_900548535.1 Candidatus Segatella intestinihominis
AGCTGATCATTCTCAATACGAGATAGAAGGTATATTGGAAGTAACGCTCCTTCTCTCGCTCATCGTCCTTGCGACGCTGGCTATAAGGAATGCTGGCAAAGAAGGAAGTCATCAGATTCTCCAACTGATGGCAATCTCCCTTCGACATCACATCTATTACCTGAATAACCCAGGCATCCGTTGACTTCGATGGCTTCAGATAACTGGAAGCTACCAGCGTCAGGAAACCGCTTCTCACTTCATCATTCGGGAAATCCAGGAGATAGGAATCGGTATCCATATTCCAGTCCTTAATGGTAAGATAACCGCTCTGATAAATCATCGGCAACGGTGCTTCCACATCTGCCTTGTAGTCGATAAAACTACTCGTAGGATAAAACCTGTTCACCATCTCGTTGATGTTCTCATCAAAATGAGACAATAGGCGAACAAGATAGGTTGGCGAACCGGTGCGGAACCAATAATCTGCCAGAATCTTCTTGCTCAAAGCATTCAAGATACTGAAAGGATTATAGATATCAAGCATATTAGGACTGAAGTGATAACCGTCAAACTTCCTCTTCAGTTTGTATTTCATCCCTTCCTCTGTGGTCTTATATCTCACAGCCATCGCTTTGATTTGCTCATCAAAGGTAGAATACAATTCCTCTTCCGTAATACCACAAAGTGCCTCGTAATGCTCATCCATACTGATGTCGTTAGGCTGATTGAAACCACTGAATACGCTTACCTGCGAGAACTTGGTGACACCCGTGAGCAAAACAAACTGTAGATCAGCATCGGCAGCCTTGAAGACACTATAGAAACCTTTCAAGACCTCACGATTCCAATCTTCCAACAACCGTTCTTCACCCTTTATTGATGTTTTGATTTGTGTATCAAGCACATCCAATATTGGCTTATCATACTCATCAATTAAAACCACAGCCCGAAGTCCTGTTTTCTCATGGGCAGCTTTCAATACATATTCAAAACGACCTCCTAAGGAATCCCTGAAAGGACTTTTACCATATATCATCTCATGCGATGCAACAAAGTTCTCTAATATGACCTCAAGTTCTCCAGGATTAGTGAAATTATTACCATTGAAGTCGAGATGAAACACAGGATATTGCTTCCATTCCTTCTCCAACTTGTCGATGGAAAGTCCTTTAAAAAGTTCCTTCTTTCCCTCGAAATAGTATTTCAAGGTAGATACGAGCAACGACTTTCCGAATCGTCTAGGACGACACAGTAAGTATATTTTACCATTAGTCACTAAGTCATAGACCAATGCCGTCTTATCGAGATATACATATCCACCCTCTATGATTTTTTCGAAGTCTTGTATTCCTATAGGATATTTCATATTGCTGCCATTTTAATTTCTTTCGGCAAAGTTACAAAAAATAATGATACAAGCAAAGGAATAGCCCGAAAAAAAGATAAGTGATGCAGGAATTCCCGTCTTCGACAAGGAGTTTCTACCAATAAAGGAAGGAGGAATGAGTATATCTCAAGGGGATGTTTGCTCGTATTTACGATGAAACACTAGAAGACAGGCAAGTGCAAACAATCCTTTTTCATACGTGCTATCCTAATTCTATTTATCTTAATATCTTAAAATAATTTGTTTCGGGGGTGCAAAATTACAAAAATATCTCCACAATGAAAGGATAAGAGCGCAAAAACTTTGCTCTTTCAAGAATTATTAGTAATTTTGCACTCAAAAAACAAAAGGAGAGGGGTGATGGCGGATGCCGGAATCTCTCTTTCAACATAACTGATAAAGAAGAAAGCCAATGATAAATATTGTCCAATACTTCCCGATTACCGACCCCACGCTCATCTTCTTCGTGGTGATGCTCATTATCCTCTTTGCCCCTATCATCATGGGCAAGCTGCGCATTCCGCACATCATCGGAATGGTGCTGGCAGGTGTCTTGGTGGGCAAGTATGGACTCAATATCTTGGAACGTGACTCTTCCTTTGAGCTCTTTGGTAAGGTGGGACTCTACTACATCATGTTCCTCGCAGCCCTGGAGATGGACATGGAGGGCATGAAGAAAAACAAGTCTAGGCTCATCATCTATGGCTTGCTCACCTGCTTCATCCCCTTCGCCCTCACTTACGGCATGAGCATTTGGCTGCTGCATTACTCAGCCAAGGCCTCACTGCTGCTCAGCTGCATCATGGCTTCCAATACGCTGATAGCTTATCCTATCGTGGCTAGATACGGACTGCAACAGAAGCCGAGCGTTACGCTGAGTGTGGGTTCCAGCATGCTGTCGCTGCTCATCGCCCTGGTGATATTGGCAGGATTGGTGGCTTCGTTCAGCAAGCATGACGGCGTGTTCTTTTGGATATTTTTCATCATGAAATTCGCAGTGTATTGTGCGGGCATGATTTTCCTCATCCCCCGACTCACCCGATGGTTTTTGAGAAGATACAGTGATGCAGTGATGCAATTCATCTTTGTGATGGCGATGCTCTTCATGAGTGCGGCTCTATCCCAGATGGTAGGCATCGAGGGCGTATTCGGAGCCTTCTTTGCGGGCCTTATATTAAATAGGTATATACCCCACGTATCTCCACTGATGAACCGACTGGAGTTTACGGGCAATGCCCTCTTCATCCCTTACTTCTTGATAGGTGTGGGCATGCTCATCAATATCAACCTGCTTTTCCAGGGTGGTCATATCCTATGGGTTGTGCTCTGCATCGTCTTCTTCGGCACCTTGGGCAAGGCCATTGCCGCCTATGCCGCTTGCCTCGGCTTCCGTCTGCCTTGGAGTTCGGGCCACATGATGTTTGGTCTTACCTCTGCCCATGCCGCTGGCAGTATCGCCATGGTGATGGTGGGTATGCACATCTTGGTAGCACCGGGCACCTATCTGGTCAATGACGATATGCTCAATGGTGTGGTCATCATGATTCTCTGCACCTGCATCATCTCCTCCATCCTTACCGATCGTTCGGCTCGTAAGATTATCCTCAGAGATAAGGAATTGCCTGATGCCGAGGACGACAAAAAGGCACTGGATGAGAAGATACTCGTGCCTGTGAAGTATCCAGAGTATGCCGATAACTTGATGAACCTTGCCTTCCTGGTAAGAAACCAGAAGTTGAACCGCGGACTGGTTTGCCTCAACGTGGTATACGAGGATGCTGACATGCGATACAACCAGGAGCAGGGCAGACAACTGCTGGACCACTGTAGCCAGCTAGCCGCAGCCACCGACGTGCTGACCCAGACACAGGTGCGCATCGCAGCCAATATAGCCAATGGCATCAAGCATGCCTTCAACGAATTCCAGTGCTCAGAGATTATCATCGGCATGCACATGCACCCCGAGGTATCGCCTAAGTTCTGGGGGGAGTTCCACCAGAGCCTCTTCAATGGATTGAGCCGCCAGATTATCATGGCTCGTATCAAGCAACCGCTCAACACCATCCGCCGCATCGTGGTGGCAGTACCATCGAGGGCAGAGTTTGAGCCAGGCTTCTACCGTTGGGTAGAGCGCCTGTCCCGCCTCTCTGGCAATTTGGACTGCCGCATCGTGTTCCATGGCAGAAACGAGACCTTGGCACTCATCAATGAGTATATCAAGAATCGCCATTCAGAGGTACGCGCCGAATACATCCTGATGAACCATTGGAACGAGTTGCCACAGATAGCCTCCCAGATACAAGACGAGCACATGTTTGTGGTGGTCACAGCACGTAAGGGTACGGTATCTCACAAGACGGCATTGGAAAGACTGCCAGAGGAGTTGACCCGCTTCTTCTTCGGCACCAACCTGATGATTATCTTCCCCGACCAGCACGGAGACACATCGGGCGAATCGCTGACCTTCGCCGAGCCTCAACATCAGGAGGAGGTGAGCGCCTACGTGGCATTCAACCAATGGATCAAGAAGAAATTCAAAAAATAATGCATAAAATTAGGCAGTTACAAATATTTTGCGTAATTTTGCCATCGAATATTTAACATTATAATTAAGATGATAGATATAAAAGGTATAACCAAGAGCTTCGGCTCCTTGCAGGTGCTCAAGGGTATCGACCTGCATATAGATAAAGGTGAGGTGGTAAGCATCGTTGGTCCTAGTGGTGCCGGCAAGACTACCTTGCTCCAAATTATCGGTACCCTCGACAAGCCTGATAGTGGCAGCATCGTGGTGGATGGCATCGACGTGAGCAGCCTCTCCACCAAGAAATTGAGCGATTTTCGCAATCAGCACCTGGGCTTCGTGTTCCAGTTTCATCAGCTCCTGCCAGAGTTTACGGCGTTGGAGAACATCATGATTCCTGCCTTCATCGCTGGCAAGGGCAGAAAAGAGGCTAAGGAACGTGCCGAGGAATTGCTCGCCTTCATGGGCTTGAGCGAGAGAGCCAACCACAAGCCAGCCGAACTCTCTGGCGGTGAGAAGCAGCGTGTGGCAGTGGCAAGAGCCTTGGTCAACCATCCTGCCGTTATCCTAGCCGATGAGCCATCGGGAAGCCTGGATACCAAGAACAAGGCAGAGCTGCATCAGCTCTTCTTCGACCTGAGAGATAAGTTTGGTCAGACATTCGTCATCGTTACCCATGATGAGGGTTTGGCTAGTATCACCGACCGCACCATCCATCTCAAGGACGGCATGATTGAGAAGACCGTGGAACCTCAAGCTGAGGAAGAAGAAGTCACTGAAGAAGAGAAAAGTGAAGAACTAGGAGAGAAGAATGAAGCTATTCCTTCTGAAGATTCAATAGTTTAAAGGTCTGCATCGGAATTCTTAATTCTTAATTTTTAATTCTTAATTAGAAAGCAATGAACAATAAGATAAAACTTGGCGATTACAATCGCCTGAGAGTGGTAAAGAAAGTAGATTTCGGTCTGTATCTTGACGGAGGCGACGAGGGTGAGATTCTCCTCCCTACCCGATATGTACCAGAGGGAGTAGGCATCGGCGACGAGCTGGATGTTTTCATCTACCTTGACCAAGAGGAACGTGTCATCGCCACCACCGAGACTCCACTTGCCAAGGTGGGCGACTTCGCTTATCTGGAAGTGAAATGGGTCAATGAGTATGGTGCCTTCCTCGGTTGGGGCTTGATGAAGGACATCTTCTGTCCGTTCCGTGAGCAGAAGAAGCGCATGGTACTGGGCAATTCATACATCGTGCATATCCACATCGACGAAGAGAGCTATCGCATCGTGGCCTCAGCCAAGGTGGAGCGATACATGAACGAAGACCATCCTCACTATCGCCATGGCGATGAGGTAGATTTACTCATCTGGCAAAAGACCGACCTCGGTTTCAAGGTTATCATTGACAACCAATACCCAGGGCTCCTCTACCAAGACCAAATCTTCCAGTACATTCATACTGGCGACAAGATGAAGGGTTACATAGGCAGAGTTCGTCCAGACGGCAAGATAGACGTTACCCTCCAGAAGACCGGCATGCAGCAGACTGCCGACTTCGCCGAAACCCTCTATCAGTATCTCCTGGATAATGACGGCGAGTGCGACCTGGGCGACAAGAGCGAGGCCGACGACATCTACGAGCGTTTCCACGTAAGCAAGAAGGTATATAAACGTGCCATCGGCGACTTATACAAGAAACGCCTTATCACCGTTAGCCCAATGAGTATCCGCTTGGCGGAATAAAAAAAACAATATATCTCTAGAGCCTCCATTTCCGAAACCACGGTTTCCGAAATGGAGGTTTCGTTTTCACAATCCACAACTTTTCCATATACAATCTCAAAAAATATCTAGATAGAAGAATTTGGCAAAGACTACACCCGCTATTTTGAGATATTGCAGTTTATCGCCTCAGGCTGCACCACCCGCTCAGAAATAGAGAACTTGATGAAGGTGGAATTATCCGGGTATCTTACCAAGCTAGAAAATGTCTATTGCTTGATTTCCCGATATACCCCACTATTCCAAAAGACCAACCGCAATATCCGCTATCAGATAGAAGACAACTTTCTGCGCATGTGATATTTTCATCCAATAGAATACATTCAGAATGCCCAATATGGAATGAGAAAAGGTGAAGTTCTTCATAATTCGAAAGAACTTCACCTTTTGATTTTATTAATGCTTGATGCGAACTAGAGTTATATCAAATACAAGAGTGCTATAAGCTGGGATTAATGGACTTGCAATGCTTTGCTGCTGAAAGGCAAGATTGTATGGCACATACACTTTCCATCTATCTCCCTCATGCATATTCTGCACAGCCGTAGATAATCCATCTATTTCACGATTCATCAACATTCCCTTAGCAGAAATGGTGATGAAGATATCTGATTTCAAATCCCTTTTCTTTTGAGAAAATGTAGAATAGAATACGTATCCATCCTCATCATTGGCTATTGGCATCAAACAGCCCTGAATGTCCACAACTACCGAATCTGTATAAAGCGGCATAGCTTCTGCAGCATGACTTTCCAACACATTCACAACAATGTTATTATCTTTTTGTGTGCCAAACTGCTCCTGGAGAGACCATTTTCGAATAATCTTCCATTCACTACTTCCTGCATGCGATGCCGAGTCAGCTTTCGCATACATCTTATTAAAGAAAGCTTCGTTACGCTCCTTCCAGTTAGCATACACATTCTCATTTTCATTCGATTCACTACAGGAGGCGAAAAGAATAACCAAAAAGAATAATCCACAAATAAATTTACTGAACATATATTCTTAGGGATTAGCGTTTCTTTACCAAGTTTATTTTACACGGGAAAGAATTCTCTATCTTCAATAAAGGAAAGTTCTTTCGAGGCAAATTTGGAGTAGGCAAAGTAGGATCTCCAGTACTTTGGTATATGATGTTATTGTTTGCATCTCTTTCTACCATTCTGTCTGTCCAAATAAATACCTTTCCCGTAATCTCATATTCATTAACGACAATGCTCGGAGCTATTGTTGCATCCGCTACAGTAAAGTCAATTTTTTCAATCCATGAAAATTTGTCATTTGTACCAAAATAATATGTATTTGGATTCAAATAGCTTTGTTTTGCAGCAGGATCAATATTATGAACTCCCTGCATATTTGCTAATCTAAAAAAGAAGTTTCGACTGTCTCGTTTCCACCCATACCACATTTTCTTTTGCGCTCCAAAATGAAAAACAAGTTTTTTGTCACCATTAACAGAGCAACCAAAGATAGTTTTCTTTCCACTTGTTTTGTCCTTGAAACCATTTACTGGCCATTTGTCTTCATTGCCATAATCTTTTTCAACGATTCTTGAGATTACAGCATTATACTCTGGATAATCAGTAGCGAATACCATCTTGTCATTTTCATTCATCTGATTACTAAATGGTATTTCACGAATTGAATTCGCAACCAATACCTTGTTACATTTTCCTACAATGAAAGGCGCAACGACAGAGTCTTGTGTTGCAGGGAGATAGAGAGACAAATCTGATGTATCAAATGTATTTGACACCAAAATTCCGCTGTACTTTTCCTTATAAGCTGCATATTTAGCTTTGAAGTCTTCTTCAGATTTTGCTTTAGCTCCTATTTCCTCTAGTTCCCTATTTGCTTTTTCGTTAACCTTAATTCCGCAACACTTTGATTTAACTTTATTTATAAGTACCTGAGCAA
>URLG01000106.1 GCA_900548535.1 Candidatus Segatella intestinihominis
TTCTTAATATAAGTTATTGATTTACAGACGATTAAATATTAATTTAACGCAGTATAGTTAAATAATAAACAGCAATGAAAGCAAGATATTTGTTCCCTAAGGATTATATGGCAGATCCTTCTGCCAATGTGTTTAACGGTCGCCTGTATGTTTACCCATCTCATGACTGGGACAGCGGCGAGAGCTTCGATGATGATGGCGGTCACTTCCAGATGAAGGATTATCACGTATTGTCTATGGACGATGTGATGGAAGGTGAGGTAACCGACCACGGCGTGATTCTCGACGTGAAGGATGTGCCATGGGCTGAGAAGCAGATGTGGGACAACGACGTAGTAGAGAAGGGTGGCAAGTATTATCTCATCTTCTCTGCCAAGGATTACAATGGTGTGTTCCATCTCGGTGTGGCTGTAGCCGACAAGCCAGAGGGACCATTCATTCCTAATGCCGACCCTATCCGCAAGTCATACAGCATCGACCCTTGCGTGTTCAAGGACGATGATGGCAAGATATATTGCTACTTCGGTGGTATCTGGGGTGGTCAGCTCCAGTGGTACAAGGACAATAAGGCTCTGAAAGATGAGCATCTGCCAGAGGGTAAGGAAGCCCCATTGCCATCTCGTGTGGCTATGATGACCGATGATGTTCAGCAGTTTGCCGAGATGCCAAAGCCAGTTATCATCGTGGATGAAGATGGCAAGGTATTGCCTGCCGACGATCCACATCGCTTCTTCGAGGCTAGCTGGATGCACAAGTATAAGGGCAAGTATTACTTCAGCTACTCTACAGGTGATAGCCACTATCTCTGCTATGCAGTGGGCGATAATCCTTATGGTCCATTCACTTACAAGGGAGTTATCTTGGAGCCAGTAGTAGGTTGGACCACTCACCACAGCATCTGCGAGTACAAGGGTCAGTGGTATCTCTTCCATCACGACTGCGTGCCATCTAATGATACTACCTGGCTCCGCAGCGTAAAGGTAGCTCCTCTCTTCTATGATGAGGACGGCAACATCCTGCCAGTGAAGACTGATGAGTAATCAGTTTTTGCTAGCAGCCCAAATAAGAATACAATTACACAGATTCGTTTTTTAGGTTTTAATAGTTTTGTGAATAGTTGATACATGAGTTAATGTTAGTTTTGAATCGAGCAGCATCTCTGTGAGGGGATGCTGCTTTTTCTTTTTCCCGAGAAATTCTTTTCGAATATTATGTTAGCAGAATGTTAGATTATTGTTATTTTTAGGTTATTTCCTTCATAATGTTAGTAAAATAGAACATTTTTGATTATCTTTGCACCCGTAAACCAAAGAATGGATAGAATTATGTTGAAATTACTATTAAGGTTATGGTGGCTGCAACAGCGCCGCAACTTCCACAAGCGTGATGCCGTGGTGGCAGCTTATCTCCTCTTTCTCTATGTGGTGATGGGAGTGAGCTTCTTCAAGAGTTTCACTGAGAATGGAGGAAGTTTAGCCGCGGAAGACATGCCTGCTACGATAGGTGCGGGACTCGTCATCGGATTGTTGATATGCGACATCATCATGAAACTGGTGATGAAGAGAGACATGACGGCGATGGACGACTATGTGAAGTCGCGCCCAGTGCCCGAGGGGATGTGGAATCGCTTTCTCCTGGTCTCTAATCTGCTGAGCTTCTGGAATTATGTGCTTCCTGTGCTCACCATCCCAGTGTTCGTCTATTTGCTCAGCATTCCGCAAGCCATCGTTTGCTTCCTGCTGTTCCTAGCCTTCTCGCTGGTGGATGGCATCTATATCACTTGCCTCCGCAAGGCTTCGGATTGGATGCTCAAGTGGCCTTTGGCGCTAGGGTGGATAGGTATGTATGCGCTGCTGATAGGCTATATGTTTGTGGCATCTTTCTTCCCCGTGTGGATGGCATACGCCGGCTTGTTTGTGTTTGCCGGAGCTGTGTTTGCGGGATTGGCGGTCTATCTCTTCAATCTGAAGATATATAATGAGCAGAAGTGCAAGGTGTCCCGATTCCGTGGATTCCGAGATGTCAACCTCTTCAGCTTGCTGTATATCGGCACGATGAGAGCCAAGCGTGTGCGCAACATGGTGCTCGTCGTCTCCCTGATATTCCTTTTTGATGCTTATCTCTTTGCCTTCCTCCCCGTGGATACGCCAGAGCAGGCTGCTGAGATGCATGGCAATATCATTCTCTATGTGGCAGGCTGCATCTTGTTGCCATCCCTCTGCCTTTCGCAGTGGACGTTTGGCATCGAGGCAAACTTCTTCCAAGGGCTGATGACCAAGCCTGTGAAGATAGAGCAGATGTTGCGGAACTGTTTTTACTATTATGTCATCGTGAGTGCTGTGGCATTGGTGCTTACGGTTCCATTCCTCTTCCTGAATGTAGGCATCAGCTGCTGGGTATTGCTGGGCAGTTTCTGTTTGGCGGTGTTCGTCAACCTCTTCAATCTGCCTACCTGCCTGTTCTCCACCCGTTTGGAGATATTCAATATTTCCATGTTTAGTATGCAGGGAGCCAACATGAAGATTAATCTTTATGCCATTGCCTTCCTCTTGCCGCTCGGCATCATGGTGCTGATATATAAATATGTGGGCGAGACGGCATGGTGCATCACCAGCGTGGCTTTGGCGGTCATCGCCGTGCTCATCCACAAGTGGGCTATCGCCAAGCTAGCCGCCATCTTCCATCAGAGAAGATACAAGCGAATGGAAAAGTTTATGGAAAGCTAGGAGAATTAAGTGAAGAGTGAAGAACGAAGAGTGAAGAAACAACGTTCGGCGGCCGAAGGGAAAGCCAATTCAATAGCTTTACTAATCATAAAGTTCAAAGCTCAAAGTTCAAAGTAATCATAAAGTTCAATGTTCAAAATTCAAAGTTCAAAGTAATATGATTAAGATACAGAATCTCAAGAAAATATATAATGGCAATACCGTGCTCGACATCGAAAGCCTGGGTATTGCATCGGGCGAGTTGATAGGACTCGTAGGTAATAATGGTGCAGGCAAGACCACCTTGCTTCGTCTCATCCTCGATCTCATCAAGGCTGATGATGGATTTGTGGAGAGCAACGGACTGAAGGTAAACGAGAGCGAGGCATGGAAGGAGTATACGGGCAGCTATATAGATGGCAAGTTTCTCATCGACTTCCTGACTCCTGAGGAATATTTCGCTTTCATCGCCGATGTGTACAACATCGATGAGGCTACCCTGCAGGAGCGATTGGCTCAGTTTGAGGGCTTTATGCACGATGAGATCATGGGCACGAAGAAGTATCTCCGTGATTTCTCCCAGGGCAATCGCCAAAAGATAGGCATCATCGGAGCGATGATTATCCAACCGAAAGTCCTTCTCTTGGATGAGCCATTCAATTACCTGGACCCATCCTCTCAGATGACTATCGCCCACATGATACAGCGCATCTGCAAGGAGCAGGGCACCACGGTCATCATCTCCAGCCACAATCTCAACTTTGTAGCCGACATCTCCTCTCGCATCCTACTTCTGGAGAAGGGTAAGCTTATCAAGGACTTGGGTAATGAGAAGGGGGCTGCCATCGAGGAACTGAATGAATATTTCGGAATACAAGCAGACTGAGCTACAGTGTATTAGGGAGTTGTAATATGTTCCTCACTATGGCACAAAAGTGCCCTCACTAGGGGCACTTTTGTGCCTCGGCAGGGCACTTTCCTGAACATCGGGATGGAGATTTCAGAACATCCCCGATACAGAGAAAACTACCTCTCTGATACGTTCTGTAGAAACACAGTTTGCGTTTTCTACCGCACACCGCACTAGATGTGGTGTAACTTGCTGTGACATAGTGAGTATGGTGGTGTGCGGTGTTGGCTAAACACCTCACTAACACCACACAACACCGCACTGCCGAAATCCGTATTTCTGGGCAGAATGAAAAATAACACATGCTGATAATCAGGTAGTTATAAAATTGAGACAGGCGAAAATAAGTGTGCGGTGTTGTGCGGTGTTGTGCGGTGTTGAGAGTAACACCGCACTGCTGTAACTATCAGTGCTATAGTGAGATATGAGGGATTAGTGCGGTGTGCGGTAGATTTTGCAAATCTATTTGAAAACTACGTGAGATGCCGGGTGGCAGATCAGCCTGTTGCATCGCTATTGTTAACTTGGAGTGTATATTTAGTTAACCGAATCATATAATTTTGTTGTCTAGATTAAGAAAAGTGGAGAAAAGCTTGGCGCTTCCGCTTTTTTTCACTATTTTTGCAGGGTAAAGTTTTGAATGTACAGCTAGAAAGGCTAAAAAAACAGAAAAGTAATGACTAACTAAATAAACGACAAAATGATGAACTACAAGAAATTGGCTCTTACCGTTGCGGCAGGAGCGATGGCAACTACAATGATGGCGCAATCTGCACCTCAGTTGAATGCCAACAACATCGACGAAGTAATCAAGGCGATGACCTTGGAAGAAAAAGCCCAGCTCTTGGTGGGCGGTGGTAATGATGGTTTCGTGGGCAGTGGTGCCATGTTGGGCCATCAGAAGAAGTTCGTGCCGGGTGCTGCGGGTACTACTGTAGCCATCCCACGCCTCGGTATTCCTACTACCGTACAGTGTGATGGTCCTGCCGGAGTTCATATCGATGCTCATCGCGAAGGTGACAGCCGTAGCTACTTTGCCACCGGTTTCCCTATCGGAACCTGTCTGGCTTCTACTTGGAACACAGACCTGGTGCGCAAGGTGGGTGAGGCTATCGGTAACGAAACTTTGGAGTATGGCTGTGATGTTGTGCTCGGACCGGGTATGAACCTGCATCGCAATCCGCTCTGCGGCCGTAACTTTGAGTATTATTCAGAAGACCCAATCGTAACAGGTCTTATCGGAACCGCCTTTGTACAGGGTGTGCAGAGCCAGGGCGTGGGTGTAAGTGCCAAGCACTTTGCCGTGAACTCTCAGGAAACTGACCGTACCAAGGTGGATGAACGATTGAGCCAGCGTGCTCTCCGTGAGCTGTATCTGAAGGGGTTCGAGATGATGGTTCGCAAGAGCAATCCTTGGACTATCATGTCTGCCTATAATAAGGTAAACGGTGTTTATGCGCAGGGCAACAAGGGGCTCTTGACTGATATTCTCCGCAACGACTGGGGATATAAGGGAATCGTGGAGACCGACTGGATTGGTAAGCGTGCCGACCTTCCTCTAGAACAGGAAGTTGAGGCTGGCAACGACCTGATGATGCCGGGTTATCCAGCACAGGTGCAGGATATTGTTGATGCCGTAAAGAATGGCAAGCTGGATATCAAGGATGTGGACCGCAATGTTCGCCGCATGCTCGAGTATATCGTGAAGACTCCTCGATTCAAGGGATATAAATATAGTGGTGAGCCAGACTTGAAGGCTCATGCTGCCATCACCCGTCAGAGTTCTACCGAGGGTATGGTGCTCCTGAAGAATGATGCCGCTCTTCCTATCCAGGGCTTGAAGACCGTGGCACTCTTCGGTGTCAACTCTTACGACTTCATGTCGGGTGGTCTCGGTAGTGGAGCCGTTAATGTAGGCTATTCTGTGGATATGGTTACCGGTTTGAAGAACATCGGGGTGGCAACTACTCCTCAGCTTACGGAAATCTATCAGAATTATGTGAAGTATGCCAAGGCTAAGTTGAAGGCAGACAAGAATCCGATGATGTGGTTCCTGGATCAGGGTCAGCCAAAGCTCGATGAAATCGAGATTACTGAGCGCTGTGTAGCTGGCGAGGAGCCAAAGGCAGACGCTGCCATCATCACCATCGGCCGTCAGGCAGGTGAGGGAATGGATCGCCAGATTAATGGTGAGTTCAACCTCAGTCAGATAGAGCAGGATATGATTTTCCGTGTATCTGATGCTTTCCATGCCAAGGGCAAGAAGGTGATTGTCATCATCAACTCTGGTTCTGTGATGGAGACAGCCAGTTGGAGAGACCGTGTGGATGCTATTCTCGTAGCTTGGCAGCCAGGTATCGAGGGCGGTAACTCTGTAGCTGATATCCTGACCGGTAAGGTGAATCCATCGGGTAAGTTGACCATGACCTGGCCTATCGCTGCTACCGATCATCCTTCTACAGCTAACTTCGCCATGGATTATGATATGTATACCTACAAGAATCTGCTGGATTGGAGCAAGGGCAACATCAAGGGTTACGACTATAGCAACCACGAGGAGGATATCTACGTAGGTTATCGCTACTTTGATACCTTCAAGAAAAATGTGGCTTATCCTTTCGGTTATGGTTTGAGCTATACTACCTTCGAGTTTGGCAAGCCATCAGTCAAGGCAAAAGGCAACAATATTGAGGTAAGCGTAACCATCAAGAACACCGGTAAGGTTGCCGGCAAGGAAGTTGCTGAGGTTTATGTTACCGCTCCAAAGGGTGCTTACGAGAAGCCAGCCAAGGAACTCAAGACCTTCGGCAAGACCAAGTTGCTGAAGCCAGGTGAGAGCCAGACTTTGAAGATGACCCTCGAAAAGCGCGATCTTGCCAGCTTCGATGAGGCTAACAGCCAGTGGAAGGTAGATGCAGGTAACTATCTCTTCAAGGTAGGAAGCGATGTGGAGAACATCAAGGGTACTGCTACATTGAAGGTGGCTGAATACACCGAGAAGACAAGCAATGCCTGCGCTCCTAATGTTCAGTTGAACTATCTCAGAAAGAAATAGTCTTCCAAGTAAAACGCCAACAGAATGGCGCACTGGGGTTCAGACATCTTAGGATGTAAACACCTAAATGATAGCCCGTAAAATGGGAAAGAAGAGATTGAAAATTTTCCCTTAGGGATATTTATTCTTATCCTTAAGGGAAAATATATTTATTCTTAAGGGAAATATGTTTAAGGACTTTGACAACAAAGTCCTTATATACATATTGTGAGATTAATATTGTCAATACTTTGTTTGATTGTCGGTTTGCTATTAACCAACAAGAAGGAAAATAATCAGAGTAAAAATAATAATAAAACAACTTGATGTAATATTAGCCCTATAAAACGATGGCTTTTCTGCCAAAAAGTGGCGATAGTGGTGCTAAATCTATGTTTTTTTATGAGATGTAGCACCACTATCGTTACTTTTTGGTAAAATCACGCTATCTATTTCTCGTTATCTTATGCAGTCTTTGGCAATGAAAAGACCAGGCTTCAGTGGCAATTCCAACGGAGATATACTAAAGCCAGATGCCAACCACTGATTGTCATACTCGAAGGTGCATACCTTTCCATCGGCACTCAATGACAGTGTGCC
>URLG01000107.1 GCA_900548535.1 Candidatus Segatella intestinihominis
AGTTAGGAGTTAGGAGTGAGGAGTTTTCACAGTTAGGAGTTAGGAGTGAGGAGTTAGGAGTTCAGATGAGACCCAATCCATGGAAGGGAATGCTGCTGCATCTGGAATATTCGGCTCGTAAGAAACTGCACATCGACATCCGAATGCCCCTGGGTATGACCATCGAGGAGACGCAGAGGGCTTACTGTGAGGCACTGGGCGTGCCCTACGACGAGAGCTGCATCACGCCAGAGCGCATGCTCTTCATCACCGACAAGGAGTCGGAAATCTATCGCTCGCCCCATTGGTACGAGGTGCTGCCGCAGGCGGAACTGGAGAAGCGCAGACAAGCCTACCTGGACCGTGGGCTCACCATCGACGGAAGAGCTGGGAAAATTAATAGTTTACAGTTAACAGTTAATAGCAATACTGCTCATGCTGCTCCTCTCAGCCCTGCTGGAGCTTCTCAGGATGCTGCTGCAATGGCAACCGGCAAGAACCTCGCAGCCTTCGACCTCTTCCGCAATGCTGCCGGGCTGAAGGACGTAGACATCAACACCCCAGGCTCCCGCCACTCATCGCTTCTGGCTATCATGAGCGCAGGCGCATCGAGAGTGATGCCCGAAGAGGAACTGAAGGCGGTGGTGGCGCAGAAGATGCCTGTCTTCTCGCTGGAGCGTGACTGCCAACAGCTCATCCACGATTTCTATGCGAAATATGGCGACAGTTCGAAGCCGATGTCACAAGCCGTGATCCGCATTAATGCCCAGGCAGAGCAGTACTCCCAGAAGGATGCCGTGGCATTCCAATCCGCAGGTTCCGTGGGTTCCGATGGCGACACGGACTCCAATGCGGAAGATGAAAAAATCGCTCCGCCTCCGATGCCCGAACATCTCCCGAAACTCGTGGAGCTGCTGCTATCGAAGACACCGGACGTCTACAAGCCTGCCGTGGCGCATGCCATCTTTCCGCCACTTGCCACACACCTCTGCAAGACCACCTTCAAGTATATTGACAATGTGGAGCACGAGGCTACCCTGATGTGCTGTCTGCTGGCAGGCACGGGAGCAGGCAAGAACTGTGTGCAGATGCCTATCAACATGATTATGGAGGACATCAGACAGCGCGACCGTGAGAACCTGAAACGTGAGAAGGAATGGAAAGACGAGGTGACACGCAAGGGCGCCAACAAGGATAAGCGCAAGCGCCCGGAAAACCTCATCATCCAGGAGATAGATGCTGATATGACCAACCCGGCATTCGTTATGCGCACTGCCGAGGCTCAGGAACATTTCCTCTATACTACGCTCAACGAGATAGACCAGTTTGATGCCCTCAAAGGGCAGGGCAACCAGCAGTTCAAGATCATGTGTCTTGCCTTCGACCCGGGCAACCAATATGGTCAGACGCGCGTGGGCACATCGAGCGTCACCGAGCGCATCACCATCCGGTTCAACTGGAATGCATCGACTACCATCCAGCTGGGGCAGCGATATTTCTCGAAGGTGCTCATCGACGGACCTATCAGCCGCATCAACTTCTGTACCATCCCGGAGCGGGAAATCGGTGCCGAAATGCCTGTTTACGGCGAATATGACGAGGCTTTCAGAGAGGCTCTCAGACCGTACATAGAGAATCTGTGCAAGGCATCGGGCAGAATAGACTGCAACGAGGCTTTCGCCCTGGCAGAAAAGTTGAAGGAAGAGAATGCCGACTTTTCGCGCATGTCGCAAAACAGGGTGTTCGAGAATCTCTCCTTCCGTGGCAACGTAATAGCCTTCCTCAAGGCTTGCGTGCTATACGTGGCAAACGGCTGCAAATGGGAACCCGAAATAGAAGAGTTCATCAGATGGAGCGAGAGCTACGACCTGTGGTGCAAGATGATTTTCTTTGGCGCAGGAATAGCCAAGGCTAATGAGGCAGGGGAGAAATCGGGCAAGCGTGGACCAGCCAACCTGCTGCAGCAATTGCCTGACACCTTCACTTACGCTCAGGCTGAGATGGTGCGCCAGCGAAACGACTTCGGCAAGAATGGTACGGTGACGATGCTGAGAAACTGGGTGAACCGCCATTACATCGAGAAAGTTCCTCCGAAGGGAGCAAATGCCGACGGAGCTGACGGAAAGCAAGGTGGAAAGGTGTTCAGTATTCAGTTATTCAGTTTTAAGAAGCTATTATTCCGTTCCGACGGACTCGACCTGAGAGGCTCCAACGTTTAATAGTTTTGAAAAAAACTTAACACTTAATATTCTAGCAAAATGGAAATAGTATTAAAGCGTATAGCTAAAAAAGGAACTTATACCATCGGCAGACTCTATCTGCTGACCGATGCAAGCGTAAAGCGCAACTCGCTGCCCGGTAAGAAGAAAAATGATAAGTGTACTCTGGTTCATACCTTTGACAGCCAGCTGCTGTCCAAGGATACATATCTCTGCGATACCATGGAGCCTACATGGCGCAATCTGTTGGGTATCGAGCTAAAGCCAGAGGAAGTGGATGCCCGCTATAGCCGCAAGAGTGGCGTGAAGGCACGTAAGGTGCCTGGCAAAACGGCCATTCCTGAAGGCTCATATCCAGTGGTCCTATCGTATTCGCCAAGATTCAAGCGTTGGCTGCCATTACTGTTGGGCGTGCCGAATTTCGAGGGCATCCGCATCCATGCAGGCAATTATCCTGACGACACGCAAGGCTGTATCCTCGTGGGGGAGAATAAGCTCGAAGGCATGGTGCTCGACTCCCGCATCTGGCTGCATCGACTCATCAACGCCATGATAGCGGCTCGCGACCGAGACGAAAGTATCTGGATTACGATAATCTAAGTATGATTATCATATAGAAAGAAAAGGGGATGGATTTCACCTGTTATAGAAGGTGTATCCATCCTTGATTCTTTATTGAGTGGTTGTGTTTTGGGGCAATATTATCGTAAGATTCCTATGTGAAACATTAATTTATTAAAAAAGACTATTTGACTTATGGTAGTATTCAGTTTTTTTATTAATTTTGCAAAATAAAAGTCGAAAAAATATGGTTGAGAATAAAAATATACAAACTCCATCACAATCCATCAAGAAGTCATATCTGCGGCAACCCGTAGAACAGGCAGTATTGGAAAATTTTAGAGAGCATCTGGAAATTCTTCTTAAAGAATTGAATCCATCTGATATAGAAGAAGCGAACAAGGGGCGTGTAAAGACATTCCTTGACCATACATTGTGGTTGTCAAATTCCTATGAAATAAATGCTTCTGGCAAAACAGACCTTACTATAAAGGACAAGAATCTAGAACGGAATGTTGTCTTGTTTGAATTCAAGAAAGTTAACAGTCCTGAGATGGTAACCAAGGAGGATTTGGTTCGTAAGGCCATGTTTGAACTTGTGCTATATTATGTTCTTGAAGAGCATGAACGCAAGAATACTAATATTAAACACCTTGTAATTTCTGATGGTTATAAGTATTTTATCTTTGAAAAAGGTCTATTTTGGGATCTGTTTGGAAGAGATAAAATGCTTGTTCGTAACATAATGTCATCAGAGAGAACAAGCAGCGAGAAGCGTGATTATATTTACAACCAAATTATTAAGCCAAAGGTAGAGGCTTATAAGAATAAACTTGCATTCACCTATGTGGATTTAGCGTCTTACTGTAAGGAAATAGATAAAAAAGACATCATTTCAAAACCTCGTTTTAAGGCTTTGTTCAAATTGTTTTCACCTATCCACTTGCAGAACCTTCCTTTTTCGGAAGACCATAATACGCTGAACAAAAAATTCTACTCAGAACTTCTCTACATCATGGGTCTTGAGGAGCGTGGTCAGAAACATCAAATTCAACGCCTTAGAGGAGAGAATCGTCAGGGGTACTCCCTCCTGGAACAGGCATACTCTATGCTTGCAGACTATGAGCTAACCGATAATACAAGGGGGTATCAAAATGAGAATCTTCGTTTTGAAACAGCCCTTGGTTTGGTTATCGTATGGATAAACCGTACTCTTTTTATGAAGCTTCTTGAGTCACAACTTATAGCTTTTAACGGGAACAAGAAGAAATATGCTTTCTTCGAGAAGCTTACAGACTTTTCCATGATGCATTATCTTTTCTGTAAGGTAATGGCTATACCGGAATTAGAACGGACTGATGAGATGAAAAATAAGTTTGGGGAAGTTCCATATCTTAACAGTTCACTTTTCGAACTTACTGATATAGAGAAGAGTTACTTTCCTATCAGTAGTTTACGTAATGGTGAGGTTGAAATCATGAAGAATACTTGTCTTAAGGATATAAAGGGGAAAGAGGCTTCTGGGAGAATACGTATTCTGGATTATCTCAAGCAGTTTCTTGACTGCTATGACTTTGGGGCAGAAACAGGAGAAAGTGGTAAAACTATAATAAATGCATCCGTGTTGGGATTGATTTTTGAGAAAATCAACGGTTATAAAGATGGTTCATTCTTTACTCCTGGCTATATCACTTCATATCTTTGTCATGAGACATTGAGACGCTGTGTGACTGACAGGTACAACGAAAAATACGGTACAGATTATAAAGACTTTGAAACATTGGCCGAAAACTTCGACTATACAGACAAGAATAAGCGTGATGGAGTTAACGCAATGATTAATGGCATACGTGTATGTGATCCCGCTGTTGGTAGTGGTCACTTCGTTGTGTCTGCCTTAAATGAGTTTATTGCAATCAAGCGCGAATTGAATGTGTTAAAGACAATAGATGGCAAACGTTTTGGTTATCGTGTAGACATTGAGGATGATGAGCTTGTTGTAACTGATGCTGACGGTGAACTGCGTTACAACCCTAATGATTCAGAAAGCCAGCTGGTACAGGAAACTCTCTTTGAAGAAAAGCGTACAATTATAGAAAACTGCCTGTTTGGGGTTGATATAAACCCTAACAGTGCAGAAATTTGTCAACTCCGCTTGTGGATAGAACTTTTGAAGAATGCATACTATATCAAGGATGATACAGGTAAACGACATTTACAGACATTACCTAATATAGATATCAACATTAAGTGTGGCAATTCTCTTGTAATGAAATACGCTTTGGGTGACCCTATTGACAAGGTTCTTAGAGGAGCAAAAGTCACTATGAGTGAATATAGAAGGCATGTTGCAGATTATAAGAATTGTCCTTCTAAGGAAAATAAACATACAGTTGAGCAAGACATAGCAAAAATTAAAAGTAAGCTAGATGAAGGATACGATAAGGAGACTGACGAATATAAAAAGTGGGTTAAAGTCTGTGCTGATATTCTGTCACGTGACAATTCTCTTTTTCCACCAGAAGAAGAGGAAACCAAGGTGTTGGAAAACTTGCGAAAGCAAGAGGTAAAGCTCCGTCACGCAGTAGAAGAAGTATCAAATCGCCATGCGAGATTAAAAGCTTTTGAATGGCGCTACGAGTTCCCCGAGGTTCTTGATGATAAAGGTTTCTTTAATGGTTTCGATTGCATTATAGGTAATCCTCCTTATGGAGTTTCAATTCAAGACGAATATAGAAAAACTGTTGAGGAAAAGCATGAGCATATGCCTGATTATGAAATATATTACTATTTTATCTCATTAGGGCAAAAACTCCTAAAAAACAAAGGATATCTTGCATATATAATCCCGAATACGTGGCTGTTCAATCAATTTGCGCAGTCATTAAGGGAGAATCTTGTTCAGGTGGATATAGAACATCCCTATGCTTGGTCAATAGAACAACTTCTGGATTGTACTAACATACCTATCTTTGATTCTGCAACAGTAAGAAATACGGTTATAATAATGCAGAAGAGTAATAAGCCTTCTGCAGATATCACCTATAAGAATACCCGAGATTTGATAGAGAATCAAGATGACAACAAACTTGAAGGAAAAAGTCTCTTTAATAAACTCATCAATCGCGAATCCCTTACAATCTCAATAGAGGATTTAAAAAAAGAGTTTTCTCAAAATTGGGGATTGGCTTTCTTTTTAACAAAGGAAGAGAATCAGGTGGTTGGAAATATAATGTCAAACACAGTTGCGCTCGAGACTCTTTTCACAGAAGTTTCTCAAGGAATAATAGCGTATGACAAGCTAAAGGGTGTTTCTAAAAAAGACATTGAAAATCGAGCATTTCATTCAGAAACCTATCATAGCGGTTATAAGAAGTGGCTTCGAGGTTTTGATGTAAATAAGTACAGCGTTGCTTGGAATACCAGTCCGGTTAAGGTAAGTGGCAAACAAACAGACAAGGAAATATACGTTGACTATGACAGAATACCTAAGGCGCGCGAGCAGAAGTACTTTATGGGGAAACGACTGTTAGTGAGAGAAATTACTAACCCTTCTATCTTTGCAGCAATCACGGATGAAGAATTATACAATGATCCTGCAATTCTTGTAGTAAAAGATAGTGACAGATATCCACTAGAATTAGTGTGTGGTATTTTGAATTCGCAACTTGCCGCATTCTATCATTTCAGGCATTCTCCAAAGGCAACGAAGGGGGCTTTCCCTAAAATAATGATATCTGATATTAGGAAATTCCCTCTTCCTCTTATCTCGGATGATAACTCAAATATTGCTGAGAAGATAATTAGATTAGTAGGTAAAATCCAATCAGAAATTCAGACTGGAGATTCTAAAAATGACATGATCCGGGGATTGCAATGGCAGATAGATTATTGGGTATTCAAGCTTTATAATATTGGAGAAAAAGATATCTTAACAATAGATGAATCCTTCTTTGATAGAAAACCTGCAGATTTTATATTATCTGATGGGGAATAAGAAATGAATAGTTGTGGTTGATTATACGATATGATTTGCTAAATGGTGGGCATAATATGAGGTCATCAGCTTAGCTTTTTATTCGTTTTATAGGACATGGTAATGTTTGTCAAAACGTGACAGTGACAGTTATTTGTACGTCCGTTGGCTGATGGTTCTCATGCCATTGCCATTCTCAACAGTAGTGACAAGCCAATCCAGGTGCTGGCCGATTTCAAGCAAACCAAGGTTTTCATGTTGAGATAAAACAAAAGAAGGGTGTGCCATGAATAATGACACACCCTAAACATTTATTTTCTGTTATCTCAAAGAAATTACTTCTTGTTGATAGCGAGGTCGATGGCTACGGCGATAGCTACAGTAGCACCTACCATAGGGTTGTTACCCATACCGAGGAAGCCCATCATCTCTACGTGAGCAGGAACTGAAGAAGAACCTGCGAACTGAGCGTCTGAGTGCATAC
>URLG01000108.1 GCA_900548535.1 Candidatus Segatella intestinihominis
ACCCTAGACCCACTGATTAAGAGTCAGTTGCTCTACCAACTGAGCTAAGGGTGCAACTTGTTATTGCCTCATTTCTGAATTGCGAGTGCAAAGGTACTACTATTTTTTGATTCCACCAAATTTTTTCGCAACTTTTTTCTAACTTTTTTTATTTTCTTTCTTTACGAAGGTGCCTAGAGTGTGCCTGATTCCTCTTTTGTCGAGGCTTTGTAGACGATATATACCGGGTTTTAACCTACTGATGTTTACTTGGTTATCAGTTATGTAGAACTGGGCGGCAACTACTTCTTGCAGAGTTTCTACCAAGACAACTCTTGTTTCGAGATTTTTTCCTGTTTCTCCCAGATTTACCTTCTTTCCGTCGCAAGCAAGCATTTTTGCTGCTCCATAGTGGTTGCGATTTCTCTGAGCATCGGCTTGAAATTCTTGAGTTGCTTGGCTTTCTATACCATATCCATCACTCGCTGTTACTGCAAAATAGAGTGGATTTTCATCAGCAGTCCCCATTTCGCCATCTAGAGTGATAGAATTTCCCATGTGTCGAGCCGCTATCAGATTGCGTGCGTCGGTTACATCTACTGGGTAGGTATGGCTCGCATATAAATTATTATATATATAAGGAGTCTGGATGCGGCTACCGTCTGTATAGCTGTATGTGTTGTTCCAGCTGATGCGAGTCTTGCCACCTGTTTCCGTCACTTTCAGCTGCTGAGGTTGTGCTGGTGTGTGCTTGCTAGCCCAAGTCATAGGGGGTATGAGCGAAGGGTAGGCGTTGAATCGATCGGTGAAGTCGAGGATGCCTTGACGATTGTCGAGCAAGAACTTGTTGCGGAAGAATGCGTAGCCCATACCCAGGTTACGCGTGTGTTGCATCTCTGTCGTTACATCGTCGATATTCCATTTGCCCTCCTTGGGATCCAGGAAGTAGATGCCCAGACCAGGTACCACAATCTTGCCATGGCTCTGCTCCTGCCAGTCGATGGCGAAGGGATAGAACTGTTCGCCACGGAAGTACATCATCGGGAAGAGCTCGTCCATCAGTCCGTCGCGAAGCCAGCCCTGTGCGTTCTGGCAAACCTTGGTGTTGGCATTCCAGCCGTGGCTCCAGTAGCGGCTCAGGTCATCATACTTGCCCACGGGCGAGCAGCTCATCTTAACCCAAGGCTTCTCTGCTTTCACAGCTCTGTGTATCTTCTCCACGATGCTGGTGATGTAGCGGCGTCCCTGCTCACGGCTCACTCTGATGTTCCATGTCTCTGGATAGCGAATGTAGTCGAGATGGATGCCGTCTACATTATAGCGGTGAGTTATCTCTTGGCAGATGTGTGCCAGGTAATCGCCCGTACGGCTGTCCTCAGGATTCATATAGCCATCGGCACCTATCTTCTTGATGAGGGTAGGGTATTTCTGACGGAGCGATTTACAGCCCAGTGCATTCCATTTCCCCACGGGGATGGTAACCACCCAAGCGTGTAGTTCCATGCCTCGCTTATGGCACTCGTCGATGGCAAACTGCAAGGCATCATAGCCCGGACTCTTGCCAGGGAAGCCAGACAGGCATCCATCCCATGGCTCGATGTCGGATGGATATATCATCGTGCCTCTCACTCGGGTTTGTATCAGCACCGTGTTGATCTTGGCTTGCTGCAAACGGTCGAGTATCTGGCGAAGTTCTTGCTTCTGTTTCTCTGCCGAGTGGGGTGACTGGCTATAAGAATGAGGCCAGTCTATGCCGCCGATGGTGGTGAGCCAAACGGCTCTAACTTCATATTTGGGAGCTTGGTCATTGTAGACAAAACTCTGTGCTTTGGCACTCAAAAAGGGGCCTAAAAGGAGAAATAATATATATATTCTGCGCATAATCTTACAATTTGACAACAAAGATACGAATATTTTTTCGTATTTCAAATAAAAATTGTACTTTTGCGGTAGAAATATAAACAAAACGCTGTAAAAGGCGCAAAAAATAGAGAGATATTTAAAAACAATAAGAGAAAATGGTCAGTTTCATTATTAGTTTGGTGGCCCTGGTATTGGGCTACATGCTTTATGGAAAATTCGTGGCGCATGTGTTCGGTCCTGATGACCGTCCTACGCCAGCAGTGACCAAAGCCGATGGTGTCGACTTCATGGTGCTGCCAAGTTGGAAAATCTTTATGATCCAGTTCCTCAACATTGCGGGAACGGGTCCAATCTTCGGTGCCATCATGGGTGCCTGGTATGGACCGGTGGCTTATCTGTGGATCATCTTCGGCTGTATCTTCGCCGGAGCGATGCACGATTACATGAGTGGTATGCTCAGTATTCGCAATGATGGTGCGGGCTTGCCAGAGTTGGTGGGCAAGTACTTGGGAGGAAAGACCAAGAAGGTGATGCTGGTGTTCTCTGTCATCTTGCTGATGATGGTGGGTGCCGTGTTCGTGTATAGTCCAGCCATTATCCTCAATGGTATCTGCAATACGGATGCTGTCTGGGGTAGTAAGATGTTCTGGATTGTGGTCATCTTCGTATATTACCTCATCGCCACCTTGCTGCCTATTGACAAGATTATCGGTAAGGTATATCCGCTCTTCGCCTTCTCGTTGTTGTTTATGGCGGGAGCATTGATGATTGGCTTGTTCGTGAAGTGGCCTACCATCCCAGAGTTGTGGAGCAACTTGGCTTCTTGCAATCTGAATGAGAATCCAGCTTGGCTGGGCACCGAACCTTTCATGCAGAAGAGTCCGCTCTTCCCATGCCTCTTCATCACCATTGCCTGTGGTGCTATCAGTGGTTTCCATGCCACTCAGAGCCCTTTGATGGCTAGATGTATGAAGAGTGAGAAGATGGGTCGCCCTATCTTCTATGGTGCGATGATTACCGAGGGTGTCGTTGCCTTGATTTGGGCTACGGTATCTATGTATTTCTTCTACTATGGTGGATGGCGTGAGTGTGTAAGTCCTGATATGGTTCAGCAGTTTATCTCACAGGCAGGCGATGGCAAGTCGCTCGTTCAGTTCTTTGATGCGCCTATAGTGGTAAAGCTCGTTTGCTCTAGCTGGCTGGGTGTGGCTGGTGGCATCTTGGCACTCCTGGGTGTTGTGGCTGCGCCTATCACCAGTGGAGATACAGCCCTGCGCAGTGCCCGCTTGATTATTGCCGAGTTTATCGGCTTGGAGCAGCGCTCTATGCGCAAGCGTCTCTATGTATGCGTGCCTCTATTCATCGTTACTATCGCCATCTTGGTATGGCAGATGGAGAATCCTGATGGCTTCAACATCATCTGGCAGTACTTCGGATGGGCTAACCAGACGCTCTCTGTGTTCACTCTCTGGACATTGACCGTCTATCTGGTACAGCAGAAGAAGCCTTACGTGATGACATTGATCCCTGCCGTATTTATGACGGTGGTTTGCTCTACCTTCCTCTTCATTTCGCCTACGGCGTTTGCCTTGAGCGGGGTAGTGGGCTATACAGGCAGTGTCATCGTACTGGTATTGTCATTGGTATGGTTCTTTGCTTGGTATCGCAAGTATCAGAAGGGTATCGCTCAGTAATGAGCGTGCCCTGAATGAATATGATATATTTTATTAACAAAACACATAATAATATTTGTGCGTATGAAAAAAATAGCTCTTGTGGCTGCTGCGCTGATTACTACGTTGGCAGCTCACGCTCAGTTTGAAAGTGACAAAAAGTATTTGGGTGCGTCTTTGACGGGACTCAACTTGAGTTATAATGGTACCGAAGACCTCAACCTGGGTATCCAGGCAAAGGCGGGTTACATGGTAGCTGACGACTGGATGCTCCTCGGTCAGGCAGAGTATCAGCATTCGGGTGCAGAGGGTGTCAAGGACTACTTCTCTGTCGGCGCTCAGGGTAGATACTATATCGAGCAGAATGGTCTCTATCTGGGATTGGGTGCCAAGTTGGTGCATACCGGGAGTTACAATGACTTGATGCCGGGCCTGGAGATAGGTTATGCTTTCTTCATCAGCAAGGAGGTTACCATCGAGCCAGCTGTGTATTACGACCAGAGTTTCAAGAATCATGCCGATCATTCTACTGTAGGCTTGAAGGTGGGCATCGGTATTTATCTCTAAACGAGTATGCAACAGCAATATTCATCAGCTTTATTGGAGAAAGCGGTGGGTGAGTTTGCTAAACTGCCAGGCGTGGGGCGAAAGACAGCCTTGCGCCTTGTGCTGTTTATGCTCCGACGTAGTGATGAGGAGGTAGACCAGTTCGTGGAGTCGGTGGCTAAGATGAAGCACGAGGTGAAATACTGCCGTGTGTGTCATAACATCAGTGATACCGATGTTTGCCCCATCTGTTCCGATCCTCGTAGAGATGCTTCAACCATCTGCGTGGTGGAGAACGTGCAGGATGTGCTGGCGGTGGAAAACACGCAGCAGTTTCATGGACTCTATCATGTGCTGGGTGGCATCATCTCGCCTATGGACGGTATCGGTCCTTCGGATATTGAGATAGATTCGCTCGTAAGGCGTGTGGCGGAAGGAGGCATCCAGGAAGTAATCTTTGCCCTGAGCAGCACGATGGAGGGAGATACCACCAACTTCTACATCTCTCGCAAACTGGCTGATTACCCTGTGAAGCTGTCTGTCATAGCCCGAGGCATCTCTGTAGGCGATGAACTGGAATATACCGACGAGGTGACGCTGGGGCGCAGTATTCTCAACCGTACTCCATTCGGTAAGTAATTAAGTATTAATTATTCGCTCAACATTCAATGAATATAAAGCAAGTACAACGTATATTGATGACCAATTTCTTCTTTATGGTCATCGTGGCGCTTCTGTTAGTGGCGCTTTATGAAACGGAAATCTTGGAGCCTACGGATATGGCTTCAGATGCTACTCTGATATTTGGTATCTTGACGATGATGGAACTGATAACCATTATCGTGATTCCACTGGCATTGAAGATGTTTAGCTTGAAGGCGGTGCATCGCAAGTTGGTACTTCGCAAGGGTGATGCGCTCTTGCCTTGGGGTACGGCTCGCATCAACATGCTCTGCTTGCCTATGCTCATCAATACCTTTATGTATTATCAGACCATGTCGCCAGCCTTTGGCTATATGGCTATCATCCTCATGCTCTGTCTCTTCTTTGTGTATCCTTCCATCGGAAGATGTGAGGAGGAAACGAGCGAAGAAAATAATATATGAAACTCTCGGTTGTTATCGTCAATTATAATGTCAAGTATTATGTAGATCAATGTCTGCGCTCTGTGCTTCGTGCTTTTGCAGCTATGCAATCAGCGGAGCAGAGTGGAGAGGCTGGTGATATGGCAGCCGAGGTAATCGTGGTGGACAATCATTCTAGCGATGGATCCGTGGAGTATCTGCAGCAGCGTTATCCTAAGTCGGAATATCCGATGGTGCGCATCGTGAGCAGTATGCACAATCTGGGATTTGCCCGTGGCAACAACATAGCCATCCGCCAGAGTCAGAGCGATTATGTATTGCTCCTGAATCCTGATACGATCGTGGGCGAGCAGGTGTTGCTGGAGTGCGTGCGCTTCATGGATAGCCATGCTGATGCGGGAGCAGTGGGTGTTCACATGCAGAATGCATCGGGCAAGACGGCTATGGAGAGCAGGCGAGGATTGCCTTCGCCGATGGTGGCTTTCTATAAGATGATGGGGCTCACCGCCCGCTTCCCTAGGAGTCGTGTCTTCGGTCATTACTATATGGGCTTTCTGCCTTGGGATGAGCCGGGACAGATTGAAGTGGTGAGTGGTGCTTTCTGCATGGTTCGTCGGGAAGCCCTCAATCAGGTGGGACTTTTAGATGAAGACTTCTTTATGTATGGCGAGGACATCGACCTCTCTTATCGCATATTGAAGGGCGGCTATCACAACTATTATCTTCCTCTCCGCATTTGCCATTATAAAGGCGAGAGCACAGAGAAGTCTAGTTTCCGTTATGTCCACGTCTTTTATGAGGCTATGCTTATCTTCTTCCGCAAGCACTATTCGGGTATGTCTGTTTTGCTCAGCCTTCCCATCAAGCTTGCCATTTATGCCAAGGCAAGTGTGGCTTTGGTTAGGATGCTTTCCGATAGGATGCGTAAGAGTCTGGGCTTCTATACGAAGAATGAGCAGAGACAACCAGTTTATGTGTTTCAGGGAAGCACGGAGATGCGGCAGGCTTGTGGGGAGATAGCCAATAGGCTGGGACTCGACGTGCAGCAGCAGTGGGATGGCAAGAGTAGATGTTGTAGGGTATTTGATGCCGATGCAATGAGCTATGAGGAGATGTTGCCCCTGATGTCACAACAGAATGATGAGCGAGTGGGCTTGGGAACATACTCCAAGGAGATGGGGGTAATCATTACCGAGGATGAAGTGATGGTATAAGTCCTATATATTATATAATGTACGCGCGTACAATATTATATATATAAGGGGAATGCAAAAAAATAAATATTGAGAAATAATGAGCAAAGATAAGATTAGACTGAGAGCCTTGGAGCCAGAAGACTTGGATTTTCTCTACGAAATGGAGAATAATGAGACCCTTTGGGGAGTGGGATGTACCAATGTGCCATACTCCCGACAGGTGCTTTTGGACTACATCACGAGTGCCACGGCAGATATTTATGTAGACAAGCAGGTGCGCATGATGGTGGAAAATGAGCAGGGTGAAGTAGTGGGAATGGTAGATTTGATGAATTTCGACCCTCGTCATCTTCGTGCAGAGTTGGGAATTGTGATAAAAAAAGAATTTTGTGGCAAGGGCTTCGCTACTTCTGCCATTCGCCATTTGCAGCAGTATGCCAAGAATATCCTTCATTTGCATCAAATTTATGCGATTGTTGCCGAAAATAATGAAAATGCCGTTAGAATGCTTAAAGCTGTTGGATTTCAAGGTGATAAGTTGCTCAAAGGTTGGCTAAATGAGGGCGGAGCGTATAGAGATGCATATTTTTTTCAAAGTTTTTTGTAAAAAAGTTGCTGAAAAATTTGGTGGAATCAAATAATTGTAGTACCTTTGCACTCGCAAATGAGAAATGAGCCTCAAGCTAATAAGGAATATAGCTTATTTGGTGCGTTAGTTCAGTTGGTTAGAATGCCTGCCTGTCACGCAGGAGGTCAC
>URLG01000109.1 GCA_900548535.1 Candidatus Segatella intestinihominis
GCTATGATGGTACCGATTCATGCGCTACAGTGGTACCGATTCGCCGATACTGTCATTTTATTGGAATTTCCAAAGATTTTCTTCAAAATCTACTCACCCAATATGGATTTTAACGTAAAAAGTTCTAATTTCCATGATTTTCCCTTCACAATCTATGGAAGATTTAAAATTTTATCGTACCTTTGCCCTCGATTAAAGGCGTTCTTTGTATATTGTAAAATACAGAAACGAGCAGAAGTCCGCTCGTTTCCATATCGTTACCTATATTCAATAGGTAAATTTACAACTTCTTGATATTCAATAAAAGTTCTATTTAGAGCGAGTTGTTTTTTTTAACATTTAATTTTCTTCCCGATGGTAACATTCCGAGTAATGATGTTTTTAACGTTTATTTTGTAAAATACCGCAGTCTAGCCCCCCCCAAAAAAAAAATATGCAATTTAGTGCAGTTTAAAGCTCAAAAAATATGCAATTTAGTGCAGTTTGGAGCGTTAAAAATATGCAATTTAGTGCTGTTCGTTGATAAAAAGTTTGTGTAACTCATTAAAAAATAGTACCTTTGTCGCAAAACAAAAAGATTCTTCAGCAGTTAGCCAATGGCATGCTGGATCGCTTCTGCCAAGAGATATCTTATAGCGACGTGCAAGATGCTTATCAGATCAGTTCGATACATACCGCCAAGAATTACGTTGCTTATCTAGAGAATGCATACTTGATAAGATTGGTGCCTCGTTACTCATTCAAGAGTATAGAGCGGCAAACTAATCGTAAGGTATACAGTATAGATAATGCTTTCGTTACCAATCATGATGATGCATTGCAAACAGAGAATTTGGGATGGAGACTAGAAAACGTAGTGGCTATAGAGTTGTATCGCAGAATGGAGCACGAGAGCCAACAGCTATATTACATCCGGAATAATCAATGATAGATAACAACAATATAAATATAAGTAATAGACAAACTGAAAGTTTTATTGGGCTTCGACCCAAAGACGATGAAGGTGAAGACGGAGCTGGTAGCCGGCATGACCACCTTCCTCACTATGTGTTACATTCTGGCGGTGAATCCTACCATCCTCGCTACCACGGGTATGGACAAGGGCGCCTTGTTTACCAGTACAGCCATCGCATCGGCTATTGCCACACTGCTCTTGGCTTTCATGGCTAAGTTGCCTTTCGCCCAGGCTCCTAGTATGGGATTGAACGCCTTCTTCGCCTTCACCCTTTGCCAGGCAATGGGACTCTCTTGGCAGCAGGCACTGGCGGTGCTCCTCATCGAGGGTGTCATCTTCCTCGCCATCACCTTCCTCAATATCCGCGACAAGATATTGGTGTGTATTCCTACCAATCTGCGCTATGCCATCTCGGCCGGTATCGGTATGTTTATCGCCTTTATCGGATTGAAGAATGCCAACATCATCGTGGCTAGCGATGCCACCTTCGTGAAGTTGGGCAACTTTACCCCTGTCTGCATCTTGGGCTTGATCAGCATCATGCTCAGCGGTGTGCTGATGGCTAGGAGAGTGAAGGGTTCGCTCTTTATCGCCATCATCGTATCTACCTTGGTGGGTATTCCTATGGGAGTGACTGAGATACCTGACGGCTGGTTGCCAGTATCTACTCCTCATAGCGTGGCTCCTATCTTCTGCCAGTTCGATTTCAATGGATTCTTCACTCCAAAGATGATCATGGTTATCTTCTCGCTCTTGCTGGTCAACATCTTCGATACCATCGGTACGATCGTAGGCTTGGCAGAGAAAGTGGGTGTAACCAAGGAGGATGGCACCATCCCTCATGTCAAGGAGGCGATGATGAGTGATGCTATTGGTACTACGGCGGGTGCCTTGCTTGGTAGCTCTACCATCACTACTTACGTGGAGAGTGCTTCTGGTATCGCCGAGGGTGGACGGTCTGGTTTGACCTCTTTCTTCGTGGGCGTGATGTTCTTGCTCAGCGTGTTCTTGGCTCCTATCTTCCTCTTGATTCCTAGTGCTGCCACCAGTGGTGCCTTGGTATTGGTAGGTGTATTGATGGTGGATGCCGTGAAGAAGATAGAGTTGGATGACATCTCAGAGGCTTTCCCTGCTTTCATCACGATGATTACGATGGTGCTCTGCTATAGCATTGCCGATGGTATCTGCCTCGGTATCTTGAGCTATGTGCTTATCAAGATGATGATTGGCAAGTTCAAGGACTTGAACATCACCTTATATATATTGGCAGTATTACTGCTCATCAATTACGCATTCGGATAAGTTCTTATCATATAGATAGCTAAAAGAGCCTTTGATACTATAGGTAGAAGTCTTCTTCTCTTATAATATCAAAGGCTCTTTCTATTAGGATAAGTCTCCGAAGAATATAGGTTCGTCGGTCGCACAACAGCTGCTATGCACACGCACATCAGCTGTTGTGCGCATGTCCATCAGCTGTTGTGCGCTCGCACACCACCTGATGAGCGATGATTTTATATAACATGGCGGCAACCTGCATCACGCAGATTGCCGCCTTTCTCATTTCTAACTAACTAATTTATCTATCAACTATTCAAAAAATGTATCTTTACTTCAATCTCAAGATATTGAGCGAGTTGGCTGGGATTTCGATATCCACGCCGTCCTTCTTGGTGGTGATGAAAGTCTCCACTGGATAGACGTTGGTTGGATTGTCGATGGTGTTCTCCTCCAAACCGTTCTTTGCCGAGAGGCGAATCAACTTGCCATCAGAGATAGTCTTGCCGTTGAGGTTCACCTTGGCGGTGGTATGCTCTGCGCTGGTGTTGGCAATCTTGAGGATAACCTCGCCAGTCTTTTCATCCAATGTGGCGGTAGAGAAGATGCCTGGCTGGGTGTTAGCCTTGAGCTTAGCTGCAAAGATTTCCTTGCCGTCCATCTTGGCAAAGATGCTGTCGCCTACCACCTTCAGTTCGATGTCATACCATTTGCCGGTCTCCACCTTGCCTGGGCAAGTGGCTACCTGAGCTTTGGCACCATTCACAATCTGCTCGATACCGTGCTGGGTGTTGTTCCATCCACCGAGGTTGAGCCAGCAATAGTTCTTCTCGTCCACGTAGTTGAAGATAACGAGGAAGCCTTCGTTGCCAGCGTCCTTCTTCGCGCGTACCTTATATATATAGCCATCGCTGGTGATGGTGCCTGGGTTCAAGCGGATGCAAGACTCCTCGTTGCTGGTCTGCTTAATCTCATCGCCCCCTACCTTCCATGTGCCATGGATGTCGGTAGGGGTGAGTTCGAGAGTGGCAGGGAGTGCGTTGCCCTTGTCATCGGTGTAGCCCTGGTCCTTGAAAGATACCTGGGTGCCCCATGTTCCCATACCCACACGGCAAACTTCTGGCTTTACACGAGTTTGCTCATACTTATATGGAGATTCCTGCTTTACTGGCAATACACGAGTACCCACGTTGTTTGCCATCACGTTCTGTACATAGTAAGATGGTGTACCAAATACCTTGTCAGAAGTATATTGAATCATATCAGGTGCCCACATGCGGTTGTTGAGATTGGCGAAGATAGGAGCGTAAGATGCCATCGTCACGATATCAGAATTGTTTTCGATACCCATCATATACACTGCCTCGCCAAGGGCTGCATCAAGCGAACCCATATTGCCGAAGCCCTGTGTTACGGCATATTCACCTACATAGATTTCAGAACCCTTGCGGTTGTAAGTATCATATTTATTGAAGTTCTCGGCAAACCAAGCTGGGTTGCGATAATAGTGCTCATCGAGCAACTCTACGCTCTCCTGGCTCTCCCACTTAGGATTGTCATCGCCCCAAGCCACTACGTTACCAATCAAGTGCATCTTAGGATATTTTGCCAGAACGGCATCCTTGAACTTCTTGAAGCGCTCGTAGTAGTGGTCGCTCTGTGCGGCAGGGTCTGGCTGGTTGTTCTCATTACCAATCTCCAAGTACTCGATGTTGTATGGCTCTGGATGACCGTTCTTGGCACGCAGGGCACCATATTTGGAGGTAACAGGACCGTTGGCATACTCCAGGGCATTCATGCACTCGTCTATCCATGGCTGGATGCTGTCCACCGGAGTCATACCGCCGTGCCACAAACCTACGTTCACTACATAGAGAGGCTTGGCATTCAAGTCCTCGGCGAGCTGCAGATACTCATCAAATCCCATACCGTCGCTGGTGCGATAACGCCAGTTAACGTTCTTATGTCCCGGACGCTCCTCGATAGGACCGATGGTCTTCTCCCAGTGGAAGGCATTCTCAGGAGACTCCTGTCCCTCTACGTAGCAACCGCCTGGGAAGCGGACGAACTTAGGATGGATGTTATAGAGAAGCTGAGCCAAATCAGGGCGCAAGCCGTTCTCGCGATTCTTGAAAGTAGGAGGGAAGAGGCTAACCACATCCAACAGGATGGTACCCTTGCCATCTGCCACAAGGGCAAACTGTGCCTTGGCATCATTGGCGTTGGCTGTGAATTCAGCTGTATATTTGGTCCACTTCTTGCCAATCTTGCCACTAACGGTAGTCTCGGCATACACCTTGTCGCCCTTCTCATTGATGAGCTGCGCCTTGAGGTTTCCCTTATAGCTACCCTTAGCCCAGAATGAGAGCTTATAGGTTCTGCCCTGTACGGCATTGATGCCCCAGAAGCCCTCGTTGATGAGAGAGGCTGTGGCGTTAGGGGTGGCAGCAACGGAGAGTTGGAGAGCCTTGCCCTGTGCCTTGTTGAGCAAACCTTTATTGATGAGCTGTGTGTTGATCTTGGCACCAGCGGCAGCTGATGTCTTCCAAGTAGGGATATCCTTGTCGGCATCCTCGAAAGAGCGGTTGCTGATGAGTTCTGCATAGAGACCACCATCGGCAGCGTGGTTGATATCCTCGAAGAAGATGCCATAGAGGTTAGGAGATACCTTGACACCAGGGTTGCTGGCATCTACATGGATAGTAACTTGGGCGTTGGCAGCCATAGCAGTGGCTAGCGTAGCCGAAAGCAAAATCTGTTTTTTATTCATTGTTGTTTATTCCTTATTATTTCTTAGGTTTATTATACACCGTAAATTGTTGTTTCTGTGTACTCCACCCCATCGTTTCGTACACAGCCGCAAAATTACAAAGAAAAGCTAAGGAAAGGGTGGACAAAAGGGGAGAATAAAGTGTAAAAAGGTGGATTTCGCACGGAAAATGCACAGAAATCCACCTTTTTACATGATATTGCTAGTCTTTTTCCTTCTTAATAAAGCAGCACCAATCCTGCGAATGCCGAGTAGAGAATCATGCGGATGGGGTTGATGTGCATCACCTTCACGCCGATGAAGGTGGCAAAGAAGAGGGCGATGGAGATGTAGAAATGCCATGGATTCTGAGGGGTGGAGAAGTTCTCGCCATTCATCAGGAGCAGGGCTGCGGCTCCCACCAAACCAACGATGGCAGGACGAAGACCGATGAAGATGCTCTGAACGGCTGAGGTTTTCATATACTTGTACAGCATTCTGCTGATAAGAATCATCAAAATCAAGGAAGGAAGAACCAGGGCAAAGGTTGCCACGGCACTGCCCAATACCGCCATCATGCCACTCATGCCTGCATTGTGCACGGCGGTATAACCGCAATAAGTAGCAGCGTTGATGCCGATAGGTCCTGGTGTCATCTGCGAGATGGCGACAACATCGGTAAACTCTTGCATCGTCATCCAATGATACTGGGTAACCACCTGACCCTGGATGAGGGAAATCATAGAGTAGCCACCTCCGAATCCGAAGATGCCTATCTGAAGGAACACGATGAAAAGCTCTAGAAAAATCATTTTAATTTATAATTTATAATTTATAATTAATAATTAATAATTAGGCTTGCGCCTTAATGCCCATTGTACATTATACATTATTAATTATACATTAAATCCTACTCTGTTGGTTGAATAAACTGTCCATAGATGTAGCCACCAATGGCTGCTGCGATGATAATCCAGATGGGATTGACGCCCATGATCCATATCATGATGGCGGAGAGGATAGGTATCCAGCAGTTCACCAGCGAGATGTGTGCGCTCTTGGCTAGTGAGAACGTAGGGACGGCTATCAATGCCACTACGGCAGGACGGATGCCTGCAAAGAGGGCTGCCACCACCTTGTTGTCCTCAAACTGATGGAAGAACATCGCTATGGCTAATATAATAAGGAAGGATGGCAATGAAGCGCCGAGGGTGCTGACGATGGCTCCCGGTGTCTTTGCCAGTTTATATCCGAGCAGGGAACTCATGTTGATGGCCAGGGCACCCGGACAAACCTGGGTAGTAGCGATGGCATCCAGAAATTCCTCCTTCGTCATCCAATGATGCTTGTCAACGACTTCGGATTCTATAATAGGAATCATGGCATAGCCACCCCCAAAGGTGACTATGCCAATCTTCATAAATGTTTTAAATAATGTGGAATATTGAACTTTCATTCAATGATCAATTAAACATTATTAATTATACATTGTAAATTACTTTACTCTTTCTTCAATCCACTGACGTGCATTGACAAATGCCTCAATCCAA
>URLG01000110.1 GCA_900548535.1 Candidatus Segatella intestinihominis
ATATAACTTATCTATTGGAAATATCAAATCCCAATTCTTTCCCCAAACGATATTACCAAACTCTATCTTGAACTTTTTGAATTTGCTTTCATCCAAGTAAGAGTTATATTGCGGATGTGGGTGATTTCTGATAAAAGCACCTACATCTATCGTCTTAATGGTGTCATCATTAAAGTGTAATTCAACTTTTAATGGCGCCACATATTTTGCAGAAACGATACTTAAGTTCATAATTTCTTCGTTATTTTAGTTGAACGTATTCTTTTCTTATAAATAAAGAAGTTTACCCATTTATCAACTATATTCTTATAGTACTTCTTCACAAAGGCCTCTGCTGTAGCAGCATCCTTCTCACTTAAAGGTGGTATCTTGCTAGAAGTTCTTCTATGAATTTCAACAAGTTCACCATTTTCTAATATTATCTCGAAAATAGCTTCATGTCCATCCTTCATTACATGAACGTGTATTGGTTCATGCTCATTTGAATAGAACAGAAAGATAAATCCGAAGTATTCAAATATCTTTGGCATCGCAACCTCCTTTTTTAATCTATCTTGGTTGCAAAGATAAGCTTTTATTTTGAAAGTGCAAAGAAAACGGGAGAAAAGTTTCGGGAAAATTTGGATTCCCGTATTTTAAAAGATAAAAGATAGCCATTCCATGCCACAAATGAAGGGTCTATACACCACCTTTTCATCGTGGCATATAGACCCTTGTCGTTTCCCATGAGGTGCGGGGGGATATAATCGCTGGGCACCTTATACTCCTGCCCAGCTTAGGAATTAAACAATCTACTTTATTATTTAACTCTATATCTACACGTTATGGACTTAAATACACGTCCAAGGAAATTTTTGCTGTTATGTTCATCACTACCAGCATAATCTCTATCGTTATTAGCTGTATATAAATAAGAGTCAGTTTCAATCATCTCTTTTTGATAGTCTGACAAAATTAAATCTATATTTGGGGTAATGTCTTCAAATATTGGCCAATATCTTGCATCTGCATAGTTTATAGGGCCAAAAGTCAGCTTTGAAAGCAGATTACATTTATTAAATGCACCAGAATTAAGTTTGTTAAGACTCGGCGCTTCTACTACTGTGAGATATCTGCACTCACTAAAAGCATATTTCTTAATTTCTTTTACGTCAGGCATTTTGACAGACTTAAGTTGCGACATCCTTTTGAATGCCTCTTCTGGAATAGTTTCCACACCAATAATGGTCAACTCAATTGTACCCTCGTCGTTAGGAGCGGCACCTTTGATGGCTTCTCTTATTGCCATAAATTCATCAGTACCAGCATTGGGAGCGAGGTTGAGTCTTATAGTAGTCTTGCCATCTGCTACTTTTTGCTCAATAGCTGACTTTATTTCTTCTGCACTATTTGCCGAAATGACAGTAGCATCCAGAGCATAACTCTTAGCACTCTCTGTTGCTTGCGAGAATGTATGAGTTGTCAAAGCTGCTTCTCTATATTTCACTGTTACTTCGGAATTATTTTCAAAAGTACCATATAAATAGGCATTGCCCTTTTCATCCGAAGTAAGTGTATAATTTCCTTCCTGTTCCATATCGCTGCTGCCCGCAGGAGTGAAATATTCGGTATCAACTGTTATTTGCTCATTGGGTAGAGTTGCAATACGCAAACGTGAATATTTACGTGTTGCCTCGGCAAAAGAAACGGTTATAGTCTCACTATTACCAGTGATTCTAGCATTTCCCTCGATATATTCATCTGTTCCAGGATCCTTACCTTCTTTCAAAACTAATTTGCCGGCTTCCCATTTGTAATTAGGGGCATAATATACATGAGGTATGTATGCAGGGTCTCCTTCCCGATAAACCAATTCACCACTTGTCAATTTCCAACTCTTGTCATTATATGTAAAAGTTGCATACTGTTTTCCATAAAAGGTGTTGTCTATCACCAAAAGTAGTTCATCTCCTTCTGCCCATGAAGTCTTACCTTCATCAGGTGTACCAATAGCACGAGTCTGTGAATCTCCGAATGCAGGAAATTCACCAACAACCAACTGTACGTTGCTCTTGCCTGTTGTTGCGGTTGGTTCTTCTATATCACTTGTGCATGACGCCATTACTATAGTAACGACTGCCAGCATGATGTATTGAAATATCTTTTTCATATTTTTTCCTCCAATTATTTGAGTTCATCTTCGTTTGTCCATCCAGTCATATTATCTACGCTGATTCGAGTCAGTTCCACTTTGTCTTTTCCGACATCGAGTTTGTAGGTGTAGCGATGGCCCTCTTGAAACTCCGTATTTGACCTCATTTTTGCATGGAAGTTTTGGTCGCCTATCTTGAATTTCACGAAAATCTCGCCAGCTTTGTATGAACCAGGGATAACGATTGCTGAAAACATATCGCCGTCATACTTACAGGCTTGTACCCAATCAGGATTACCAGAAGGTGTATTCATTACAAATTTCCCCTGGGCTTGGTCTCTAAAAAATCTAACACTGTTGTTTTTTGAATACACTTGTGGTTCACTAATATCCATATCAGGATAATCCGCAGTTCCAACATGATATACTATCGTGACCAGCGACATGCGATGCTTCATAGGAATGCTTAAATCGAACCGAGGAAAATCGTGCCAATATCCAGTTATGAGATCAGCGTTTTTTAATTTACCTTCGCTGCTTTGGTCTGTCTGTAAATCATACTGTAGATTATTTTTCCCAAAATCCGTGTCAGATGGATATACAGCCAAAATAGTATGTTGTTCGTATTCATTTAACCAACGGAAACTACCACTGCGGGACCAGGTTTCGCCATTAAAAGAAAGAACAGTCGTACTACCAGGATCAGAATCCGTAAATATACTTACTTTCAGCTTATCTTTATCCTCCCAATTTTTACCGTCTCCCAATGTATTGACACGAGTCTGCATACCTCCAACAGAGAAAGTGGCATTGATTTCCTGCCCTTTCAGCGTAGGAGCCATATCTTCATTTTGCGTACATGCTGTGAAGCCCATAGCCATAAGGCTCATTACCGCATAGGAAATTCTTTGTTTTATCGTCTTCATAATCTTCAGTTTTTTATTGTTAGTGAGTTAGTGAGCGGCCAAGCTCACTAACCCAGTATTTCCTATTTGTACCTTCTTTATCATTGTATTGCTGTTCTGCGTCCAGACCACCTTCATCACTTGGCTTCCATGCTGTAATGCCAGCTTTGTCTATAACAACACCTGTGTTGTGGATACTTATTGTATATGTGTACAGATAGCCGCCTTTAAACTCATTGTTTGTTGACGAAGGCAATGAAGTAGTGTAAGTATTGATTGTGCCATTGTCAGCTACTTCAAATTCTATATCCATCTTGTTGTTGTCCAAAGACTGAGGGAATACTATGAACTCACAGGTACAGGTGACATCGTTTTTCAAACTTTTATTATCCACATCGGATTCATAAATTCCTCTATCTCCAGAGACTGTAACTTCACCAGTTAGTGTATTAATAGAACCTGTCTTATAGATACCCTTTAATTTTAATTTATTTTTAAGGTTCGCATTATTTGCATTAATGCCCTTGCCAGCCCTGAAAGTCAACCGTATCATACTCATGCAATGCTTGAATTGGTTGTCTCCAGTAAATTGCACCTGTGGGGAAGACTTGGTGGCGGTTGCATCTCTTGCAAAGAGAAAATCTGCTGGGCATGGTTCGCCTTCCTTTACCTCTGCCATATTCCAATTATTTACAATGCCGTTACCATCAACATTTTCTTGATATGGATAATAGGCACAGAATTGGACTTCTTCAGTTGCGCTTGCAAAATATATTGGATTGTCAGATGTGAAATTTCCGTCACCAGTAGTTGTATATTTCACATTGTCTCCTATTGTATAGCCAGTTGATGTGACATATACGCCAATGGCATCATTCTTAGACCATGTATCGTCAGTGGTGGCACGTGTGATGTTTTTAACAATATCCGCCTTTACGGTAGCAGCAACAGGACCATTGTTGCCGATACCGTCTTCTTCGTTAGCGCAAGCTGCAAACAGCAATGCTGCGGCTGCGATGTATAAGATTTTAAACTTCTTCATAAACGTTATATTTTAAGTGTTGTTATTGTGCTATATGTTCATTATTGTCTCCTGCCTCTGTCCAAGGCTTAATGGTTCCAGAAATATCAACGGCAGAACGACTCAATTTTACTACTGTATAGTGGTATCTTTTTCCACCCTCAAGTTTTACAGGCATTGTCCATACGAAAGGAGCGTCGTAACCATTCTTGAGGTCAAACTCTATCACTCGGCTTGCTTCTTCTGTAGGGAGCAGGATTGCCTCATACAGCTTGCCAGCTTCGGTAGTTTTCATCGTGATGTCCGCAGGAGTTTCTTCACCAGAGATAGTTCCATCCACAAGATTGAAAGTGGCTTTGGTATTCTGACCTTTCACTGTCACAGTCATTTTCTTAAGGTCTTCTTGCGTGAGACCGTTACCTGGTTGAACATCCAAAATAAGATTGCTTAACTTATGGAAGAACTTCAAGTCAACCTGTGGCGTAGCTTTGTTGCAGCCTTCTGTCTTGGCATACATGAAGTCGATAGTTTCTTGTTTCGTTTGGTCTGTTACATCAAGTGCAACCTTGTAGTCATTGACAGTGGTCTGTGGATAGTAAGAATAGAAGTCCACATCTCCATCTATCGGGAAGAAAACAGTCTTACCACCAGAAACAGGTGAAAAGGCTATACTTCCATTTGACTGATAGCAAACATTGTCAACACCCTCTTTGATTACATCCGCAGAGAGTGTCTTGCCTGCTTCTGTCATGAAGATACCGATCCTGTCACCATCAGCCCAAGCTACACCAGCAGCACGGGTGTTTACGCTGATACCACCAGTAAACTGCACGGCTACCTTATCGTTCTGGGTAGAAGGTGCGATATCTTCTGTACTGCATGAAACCATTGCACCTGCTAAGAGTGCAAGGGCAAAAAACTTCGTCATCTTTTTCATCTTATCAATATTTTAAAAGTTATTTTTTTATTTGATTTCTACTTCTTTGTTGAGGTCATTCCAGCCATTGATGCCTGTTTGCAGATTCATCTTCGGCCGCATCTCTTCGTACTTGAACCTTAGTTCATACTTTCCTCCTACCTTCATCATAGGAGCGGTGATGTCAAACTCCTGCAAGGTCTCGTCAGGGAGCAGCAGGCGGAGATAGATATGAGAGGATGAGCTTCCCTGTATGGTCGGCATCAGTCGGATGACTTCTGATTTCAGGGTTGATTCCGTAGCCAGGAGGGTAGGGAGTTCCACTTCCGTTGGCTCTATGCTCGGCAATCCGTAGTCTCCATCACTGTTCTTCTGTGTTGGGAACAGGCACCAGGCACAATCCAACGCCTTTCCACTCATCTCTGTGCCTTTCGGTATGTTCTCGATGATGATGGTCAGTTCGGCAAGCACGTTCCTGATAGGATTCTGCACCACATAGTTGCCTTCCTTGTTGTCTATCTTCACGTCGGTCACTCCGAAATAGGCATTGTTCCTTACATCCTTGGGATTGGTCAAACCTATCTGGATATTGTTCCAGTTGGTCAAAGATTGGGTCTGGTTACCGACAGTAAACGGCTCTGTGAGATTGGTGGCAGCCAAGATGCGATACGATCCTTCAGGCAGAGTAAAACGTTGGCTTGCCACCTCCTGCGCACTACCATCATGTTTTTCCTCTACAAGCGAACCGTCATCGGCATTGAATATCCAGAGCTTCACGTCATTCACTTCCGTACCTTGGTCGGCTTCATCTGCCCAAGTGAGCGATACAGACAAACCGCCCTCATCCTCACCATCATGAACATTATGGTCGCAACTTGCCAACAGGCATGGGACGCATAACAGCACCCATAACCAAATATTAAATCTTCTTTTTGCTTTCATTCTCTATCTTGTTTTATGGGTTACTGATGATTGTCTGTTGTCTCTACTCGGCGAGCTTTCTCCGCATCTCGGGTGTCATCGCTACCATTTCCTATTGCAGTAATGCGACTTGCCTCTATGCCATTCTTCACAAGCCAAGTTTTTACGGCTTCTGCACGCTGGCGAGATATACGTTTATTGACAGCCACGCTACCCTTTGTGTCACACCAACCTGTCACCGTCACCTTCATATTCGGATTCTCTTTCAATGTTTTGAGAATATCTTTCAACTTAGCCTTTTCATTTTGTTGGATGCCAATACTATTGAAGGCGAAATATACGACAGGGAAAGTTACCTTTACAGATTCTTTTATGTCTTGTTCTGCAACTTTTGTTTCTGCCTTATCCACTGGTTCTTTCAGATTGACCTTCTCCGAAGAAGTTGGTTCCTGTTGTAGAACCTCAGTTTGTGGAACTTCAGTTTGTGAGACCTCTGTTTGTGAGACCTCCGTTTGTGGAACTGATGGAGGTTCAACTATCTTGCTTTTCTTTTTAGCCT
>URLG01000111.1 GCA_900548535.1 Candidatus Segatella intestinihominis
TCTTCATCGATGATCTGAAGGAAAACTGTGAGGCTGCCGAGAAGCTGGGCATCCACACTTTCCAAAATGTGAAGTTCGATGATTGGCTTGCACTTCGATTCTGACATACCCGTCAGAATCGAAGCTTTTGTTAAAAGGCATCAAAATGATTTATCAAATGATACCCGGTAATCGAAGTTTTGCAAGTAAGCTCAGTTGGTTTTATATATAAAAAAGGTGTGTCATGGACTAATGACACACCTTTTTATCTCTTATTTATCCTTTCTGAATATCTTATCCACAACTACGGCAATGGCACCATCACCTGTTACATTGCAGGCGGTTCCGAAACTGTCCATCGCAATATAGAGGGCTATCATAAGCGCCTGCATATCGGAATTGAAACCCAGAACAGAGGCGAGCGGACCCAGGGCTGCCATCACGGCTCCTCCCGGAACTCCCGGAGCTGCTACCATACAGATGGCGAGCACGAAGATGAAGTTGAGAAAGAGAGGGAGATTGCACGGCAAACCATTGATGAGACAGATGGTTAGCGCACAGCAGGTAATCTTCATCATAGAACCCGAGAGATGGATGGTGGCACAGAGCGGAATGGTGAATCCGGCAATGCCATTGGTGACGCCGTTTTTCAAGGTCTGCTTCAGAGTTACCGGAATGGTGGCTGCAGACGATGAGGTGCCCAGTGCCGTGAAGTAGGCTGGCAACATGTTGAGCAACAGCTTGAACGGATTCTTATGGGTTAAGCCTCCAGCCAACAGATATTCGTAAAGTAATATTATGATATGGAGCACGAGAATCACGAGGATAATCTGTGCGAAGACAAGCAGAATATGGTATGCTTCGCCAGAGAAAGTCATGTTCAGGAAAATGCCGAAGATGTAAAGGGGCAGGAGGGGAATGATGACTTTGGCGATGACGCCAGACACGATTTCCTTGAATTCCTGGAAGATGTTCTTCATGGTGCGGCTGCCTTTATGGGCAATGCCCAGTCCTGCTATGAATGAGAATACAAGTGCACTCATTACATCTACCATAGCAGGTATCTTGATTTCGAAGAAGGGTTTGAGATCTTCTACCTTATCAACTGCCACATGGGCCGAGTTGGCAATCATGTGCGGGAAGAGTGCCGATCCTGTGCCATAGGCTAGCAGACCTGCCAGGATAGTGTCGGCAAAGGCGATGCCTACGGTGGCAAGAAGAAGTTTTCCGGCTCCATGACCGATGTCGGCAATGGCTGGTGTTACGAGACCGATGATGATGAGCGGTATCATGAAACCGAGGAATTGGCTGAAGATTCCATTGAAGGTGAGAAACACTCTGACGGTTGCTTCATTGAAGAAATTGCCGAGAACTACACCCAATAGGATGGCAATGATGATTCTTGCCAAAAGTGGCATTTTGATTCTTTCCATATCTATAGTTTTGCTTTTTGTTTGCAAAGGTACGATATTTCTGATGAATTTCCAAGTTTTTTGGTTATAGATTACACTTTTTCTACCTGATAATCAGGAAAACAATCGGGTCACCTGCAAAAGTGTGTGGATGTGATATGCTAAAATTTGTCAGTTTGCGTTCTTCTTAAAAAGAGAAGAACAATGAACGAATATTTATCACTTGCAAGCATCATTTTACCAGAGGGAATGTTAGATCGGTTCAACCTGAAAGAAGTGCGTACCACCACAACGGATGGTCAAACAATTATCCCATAACCTATTTAAATATAGATAAACTGAGCCCACTTGAAAAAGTCGTTTTATCATATTTTCTTCAAATGTAACCATCTGATAATCAAATGGCGTTTGTAGGATAAAGAACCAAAACTACTTTTTAAAGTGGGCTCAGTAAAGTGACCCTAGTTTTAGGGTTGAGAGTTTGTTTTTAGGTTTGCCGCTTGAGGGGTCTTTGGGGCCTTTCAAGCGTTTTTTTTGTTGCTTGTTTCAAAATGAAACGAATAATGGGTAATTTACTTTCATTTTGTTCTGTATTTTAAAAAGAACTATGCAAAATAATAACTAAATGAAAAATCTAACATCAAAAAGTAAGTGATATTGGAAAATATTAAGCAAAATGTCGTACCTTTGCACCAGAAAATAAACAAAATGTAAATTAATTAATAGGAGAGATTAACATGAAGAAGATTGAAGCAATCATCCGTAAGATTAAGTTTGAGGATGTAAAGGAAGCATTGCTTGCCGCCGACATTGAGTGGTTCTCTTACTACGACGTAAGAGGAGAGGGCAAGATGAGACAGGCTCGTATTTACCGTGGCGTGATGTACGACACCAGCAGTATCGAGCGAGTGCTCTTGAATGTAGTGGTTCGTGACAAGAACGTGGAGAAAACTATTAATGCCATCCAGGAGGCAGCCCGCACGGGCGAGATTGGTGATGGTCGAATCTTTGTAATTCCTGTAGAGGATACAGTGAGAATCCGTACGGGTGAAAGAGGCGACATCGCTCTCTATAATGCCGAGCAGGAGAAGTGATACTTTGAACTTTGAACTTTAAACTTTGAACTTTATGATATGCCTTATAGGTCTTGTCTTGATACTAATCATAAAGTTCAAAGCTCAAAGTTCAAAGTTCAAAGGAAAAAAAGTTCAATTTTCAAATTTCAAAGGAAAAAAGATTATGAGTGTACAGGATTTAGGAATTTCAGTAGATACCGTATGGATGCTCTTGGCAGCCATGTTGGTCTTTTTCATGCAGCCGGGATTTGCCCTCTGCGAGGCGGGCTTCACCCGTAGTAAAAACACCGCGAACATCTTGTTTAAGAACTTAGTCGACTTCATGGTCGGATCAGTTCTCTTCTGGTTCGTAGGTTTCGGATTTATGTTTGGCAGCGATGGAGCTGGTTTTATCGGTATGCCTAACTTTGGCGACCTCTCTTTCTATCATGGCGACCTCCCTACAGAGGGCTTCCTGATGTTTGAGACCGTGTTTTGCGCCACAAGTGCTACCATCGTATCAGGTGCCATGGCAGAGCGTACCAAGTTCTCCATGTATTGCGTCTATTCATTCTTCATCTCATTGATCATCTACCCTGTAGAGGGTCACTGGACATGGGGTGGTGGCTGGCTCTGCAATAGCGAGGCTGGTTCATTCATGATGAATACATTCGGTGCTGCCTTCCATGACTTCGCAGGTTCTGCCATCGTTCACTCCGTAGGTGGTGTGCTTGCATTGGTAGGCGCCATCTGCCTGGGCCCTCGTCTTGGCAAGTATCGCAATGGCAAGAGCGAGGCTATCCCTGGTCACAACCTGATGGCTGCTGCCCTCGGTGTATTCATCCTCTGGTTCGGATGGTTCGGATTCAACCCTGGTTCTCAGCTAGCTGCTTCTGGCGAAGTGAACCGTGTAGCTATCAGCCACGTGTTCTTGACCACCAACTTGGCAGCCGTAGCCGGTGGCCTCGGTACCATGTTTACCTCATGGATTAAGTATGGTAAACCATCATTCTCATTGACATTGAATGGTATCTTGGCTGGTTTGGTAGCCATCACTGCAGGTTGCGACTTGGTTAGCCCAGCCGGTTCATTCATCATCGGTCTCTTGGCAGGTATCATCCTCGTGTTCTCTATCGAGTTTATCGATACCAAGCTCCACATCGACGACCCAGTTGGTGCAAGCTCAGTACACGGCGTATGTGGTATCTTCGGTACCTTGATGACAGGTCTCTTTGCCCTCGATGGAGGTGCCCTCTACGGTGGTGGTTTCGGATTCTTCGGCGCACAGTGCTTCGGTATCCTCTGCATCGACCTCTGGGCAGCAGCTATAGGTATCATCCTCTTCTGGGGCATCAAGAAGATTGCTGGTTTGCGTGTCGATAAGCGAATTGAGGAGGAAGGTCTCGACATCTACGAGCATGGCGAGAGCTGCTACAACTAAGGATATGACAATTTGAGTACGAGAGAGAATTATTATAGGAAAGTTTTGGTGCGAAGGAAAAAAATCATTACCTTTGCAGCCAAAACTTTTAAAAGAAACGAGATGTTTAACGAATAAATAAGAGAGATTATGAGACATATAGATATGAAGAAGGTTGGTGCTTTGGCACTCGGATTGATAGCATTTGCTCATGCTGCCATGGCACAGGACAAGGTTGAGACAACCATCGCAGCCGATGTAGTGAGCCAGTACTACTGGCGTGGTCAGGACTTGGGCTCCATCTCTTTGCAGCCTACTCTCGGCATCGGATATAAGGGACTCTCCCTCACAGCTTGGGGAAGCGTAGGAATCTCAGAACCATCAGATACCAAGGAGTTTGACTTGACCTTGGCTTACGAGACAGGTGGTTTTCATATCGGCGTAACCGACTATTGGTTCAATTCTCCTAACGAGAAATATTTCGCCTACAAGGCTCATGAAACCTCTCACGTGTTTGAGGCTAATGTAGGTTATGACTTTGGTCCAGTGGCATTGAACTGGTATACCAACTTTGCTGGCAATGACGGAGTTCTAAGCGATGAAGGATATGACAAGGATGCTCGTAAGTATGCTTCTTACATTGAGGCTACTGCTCCATTCAAATTAGGTGGTTGTGACTGGGAGGCAGCTATAGGTGCCGTACCTTACAAGACAGGTTTCTATAGTGATGCTAATGGCTTTGCCGTTACCAATGTGTCTGTGAAGGCCACAAAGGACTTGAAGATCACTGATTCCTTCAGTGTCCCTGTCTTTGCTCAGGTAGCCGCTAACCCAAGCACAGAGAAAGCCTATTTCGTAGTAGGTTTCACTCTCCAGCCATAAATCAAGTGTGAACTTTTAGGTTTATACAAATATATAATAAGGTGCAACATGGATTTTCATTTCCCCTCCATGTTGCACCTTTTGTGTTAGATGAAATGAAGATTTTCTACAAATCACCGAACGAAAATTCTATAAATCACCGAATGCGTTTTGAAAGTCCTTGATTTTCAGTACTTTGGTATTTTGTATTTCAGCGTTAAAGGCAGTGATCAACGTCGCTTCGTTATTTTCTTGAAAATATTCTCCAAAAATCTTGGTGATTTCAGATAAAAGTTGTAGCTTTGCAGTTGGAATAATAAAATATATGATTATGGCAACAGCAATTAAAGCCATTCCTACCTTATATGGTGAGGAGGCTATACGTTTAAGAAACGTGCGGAAGAAGTTGAGCGCAAGTTTAAGTCTCAGCCTTCAATAGATTGGGATAAGAACCCTGGTGTTATTGCTGCTCGCAAAATGTGGGCAGAGATGGTAAGATAATCAGCATGGGATTTTTATTAGAAATCACGCTAAAATCTGCCGAATAGCTTTAAATGAGCTATTTATGAGTTTTTCACCTCAATAGAGGTAATGATTTGGCAATAGTTCTAACTTCTGTGCTATACATAAGTTTGCTTGTCAAACAACTCTTTTCGCAAAGGTACAACAATTAAGTGGATTAACGAAAATCATATCTATTTTTTAGATTTTATTTTCAGTTGATGTTCGCTTTACCCCAATCCAACCATTGTAAGTTCTTTATGCGTAATTATTTGGTTCCAAAATGTTAAAAAATGAGCTATAAGATACATTTAAGCACCAATTGTTTCTTATTTATGAAACATAATACCTATCTTTGCAGCAAATTGAGAATGTATGGCACAATATATCTTCCGACTTGTCTTGACTGACGAGGCACAAGACTTTATTGAGAGTTTACCCGAAGCGGTATCTTACAAGATTTACTACAACATCAAGCGTGTTGTAGGTGGAGAACGTAACAAAGAACTTTTCAAGAAGTTGGAAAATTCGGAAATATGGGAGTTCCGTACATTATACAACAAAACTGCTTATCGCTTGTTTGCCTTTTGGGATAAGGACAAAGAAACTCTTGTGATTGCCACCCATGGCATCATTAAGAAAACTCAAAAGACACCGAGTAAGGAAATAGCGAAAGCAGAAGCAATAAGAAAAAAATATTTCAAAAATAAATAATTATGGCACAAATGAATCTTACCCCATTGGACGATGTGCTCGACAAGCACTTTGGGAAAGTTGGCGCTCCAAAACGTGATGCTTTTGAAAGTGATGTGGATGAAGCATTGCATGCATACCGTTTGGGAGAAGCCATCAAGAAGGCTCGCATAGAACAGAACTTGACACAAGAACAACTTGGTGAGCGTATAGGTGTGAAAAGAGCGCAGATTTCTCGCTTGGAAAGAGGTTATAGTATAACAATACCTACTATGCGAAGAGTATTCAAAGCTCTTGGTGTGGTAACTGCAACCATTGATTTGGGGATTGCAGGAAAAGTAGCATTATGGTAGATAAAAAGCTATGCATGTGGCTTTAGAGTATTTGAAACTAAAGCCATATGCATTGCTTTGGGGGTGTAAATTAAACTGTGTCAAGGCTTGTTCTTAACTTTCATTCCCACTCCC
>URLG01000112.1 GCA_900548535.1 Candidatus Segatella intestinihominis
ACGCAAGTGGTATCATTTGAGTGCTACAGGTGGTATCATTTGAGTGATATTATCAACTATTTAATGTTACTTACTTTCTTTCTTTGTGGATTCATTATCGAACCCGCTATTCATAGTCACAATCTGCGTGCCAAAAAGAATCGTGAAAATGATATGTGCTGATTAACAGGTATTTATGTTTTATGTACCAAAAGAGTTTGGTGTGGAAAATGAGGAAAGTGTGTGGAAACATTCCGCAAAAAGTTAGGGAATCTAAGGTCCCTTTGCTGCAACATATTCACCCCGCTTCCCTTAAGAACAGCGCATTTAGGGTGAGTAATAGCTCAAAATGAGGAATTGCCTGAATTTTATTAAAGGGCCACTTATCAAGCATAAAGATGACTGAGTAGTTACTTTTTTAATTAGTAATAGAAAAATTTGGTTGATTTTGTGGGTAAAATAAAAGTTTTGAATAAATAATTTGGTAGATACACTTAAAAAGTGTACCTTTGCTTTTATATTTGAATGAAACAATAATATGGACTCGATAAGAATATTTGGATATAAGTCTTTTAAAAAGTTATCAGTTCAACTGCATCCTATCAATCTCTTGATTGGTGCCAATGGAGCTGGTAAGAGTAACTTCTTGTCTCTTTTCGAAATGTTAGGCAACATCTATGAGAAGAGATTAGGGGCGTATGTCGCTCAAGTTGGTGGAGTAGATAAATTACTCTATCAAGGCAGAAAAGTTACTGATCGTATAGCTGTAAACTTGCTAATAGCTAAGAGTGAATATGACTTGGCTTTATTGGAATCTGATGGTAAACTCATCGTAGAAAGAGAAGTTGTTGGTTGTTATGATGATGTTTGTCCTTTAGATTTAGTGAAGAAAAGTGTTATAACGGAGTATCAAAGCGAGTCGAGTTTAAAAGACCACATAGAGGAAGATTTATCTAACTATATCTCCCAAATCCGCAAGTTTCACTTCCACGATACAGGTCGCCGTTCTCCATTTACGGCTGATAGCCATATCGTGAACGATGCTTATCGTATGTATGAGCATGGTGAAAATCTGGCGGCTATCCTCTATCGTATTCAGCGAGAGAAGCCGATGGCTTATCGTCGCATCATCCGTGTCATTCAGAGTGTGGCTCCCTATTTCTCGGACTTCTATTTCCAACCAACCGAAGCCGATATGGTGCGCTTGCAATGGCAGGATAAGTATAGTTCTATGATTTACGGACCGACCGACTTGTCGGATGGAACCATTCGCTTTATTGCCTTGACTGTACTCTTTATGCAGCCATGGTTACCACGAGTTATCATCATTGATGAGCCGGAGCTTGGTTTGCATCCTGTGGCTATCGAAAAACTTTCGGGGTTGATAAAGATGGCGGCACAAAAGGGCACGCAAGTTATTGTTGCAACTCAGAGTGCTGAACTAATCAGTAACTTTGAACCAGAGGATGTCTTGACTGTTAATCAGAACGAAGATGGTACAACCATCAATCGGCTGAATAGCGAAGAATTGGCACATTGGCTTGAGGATTATACACTTGGTGATTTGTGGAAACAAAATATAATGAAAGGAGGTCAGCCACGATGAAACGACTAATCATAGTATGTGAGGGTCCTACGGAACAAGAGTTTTGTACCGAAGTGCTTGGGGTTGAGTTTGCTAAGCATAATATTTATGTGGAAGCCCCTGTCATCAAGCACTCGCATGGTGGTATAGTTCCTTGGACCACCATCAAAAAGCAAATATTGAATCATCTTCAAGAAGGTGATGTCTATGTCAGCATGTTAGTGGATTACTATGGCATCAAAGATCAGTTCGGGTTTCCTGGATGGGAAGAATCTAAGGAGATAGTGGATAAGACGGAGCGTATTCATTTCTTGATAGATAGAATGGCGAAGGATATTTCTGAGCAATATCGTTTTCGCTTCATTCCATACATACAACTTCATGAGTTTGAAGGATTGTTGTTTAGTGATGTGAGTGCATTCTTGAACAGTTTTGAGGAGAGTGAGTTTGATTATGCAGAGTTGCAGGCCACGGCAGAGGCTTTCCAATCACCAGAGCTTATCAACAATAGTCCTGAGACTGCTCCGTCCAAACGATTGATTGCTGCTATTCCTGATTATAATAAGGTAGTTGTTGGCATTTGTGTAGCTATGGACATTGGTTTGGAGAAGATTCGGGAGAAATGCCCTTTGTTCAATGAATGGATAGAGCGATTGATGAAGTGATCAGAGTTTAACTATTCGATAAATACATAATATAGCTCTGATATGTACAATACTGTAATCAACCATATAACAAGTGATAAGCAATGACCGGAAAGATTGGAAGAAAAAAGGTATTGAAGTTTCGCGACTTCCCAACACGCCTACATGGCGAGGTGTTCTTTGTAGAGAATGGGTATGATGAAAAGTTGAACCTTTCCATCATCAACCATCTCGTGGATATCAACAACTTGTTTATCAGCAAGTCTATTCATTTTAATTATTTTCCATTTCTGGGTCCTCATATCAGGAAGACAGCTCTCTACAGCTATCCTGCGATGAATAAAGAGGATTTGAACATCTCTGTTCCTTCCGATTTGCTGTTGTCGCAATTGGTAGAAGAAAAGAATAAGGAGAAATTACATCCTAGCATCTTACAGCTAGACCATGAGGAGGATGGCATATATTATGTCAATTCCTATTCTTTGTCTATAGAGGAAGATGAGGATTTTATGCCATTGATGCAGGCTGCGTATGATAAGTTGCCGGATTGCAAAGTGATGTTCAGCTCTGTCGATGATTTCCCATACAGTATATTTAATCCGACACCGATTCCGGCAGATGAAACATTCAGCTATGATATCAGGCAGAAGATGAAGGAGGTGTACCGACAGGTACAGGACTTACGCCTTGGCGGAGTAAGCGATTGGGTGCTGAAGCAGTATCTCTTTCCACCCAAGAACCTGAGTAGAATGGTCATTACGGAGAATTACGATATCATACTGCCCGACTATCATGATATGACTATTAAAATGGAGCCATTGGTAAAGGCGGTGTATATTCTCTTTTTGCGTCATGAGGAGGGAATCCTTTTCAAATGTCTGTCGGATTATCGGGAAGAGCTATATGATATCTATGTGGATATTCGCAAGAAATCGAACAACAACGGGACTCATCTTTCAGAAGAGAAGATTCGCCAGAGCATCGAAGCCCTGACGAATCCACTGTCTAATTCTATCAATGAGAAATGTGCCCGTATCCGCCAAGCCTTCACTCTCCAGTTTGATGAAAGTCTAGCCGAGAGTTATTTCATTGATGGCAATCGTGGCGAACCCAAGAAGATACCATTGGATAGAAAGCTTGTGGAGTGGAAGTGAATTTTCTTAGGTATTCTTCCTGTATAACAAATAAACTCCTATGGCAACCCAAACGCTCGGTCCGAGGTTTGGGTTGCCACGCATAATGATACTGATAAAGCCAATTACTCCAATCAGAATACATGCCCATCCCCAAATCTTCAACTTAGTTCTTCTTTTCAAGCTCATTTGGCGTTTTCTTCTTAGAGCACAATACGACAATGAGACCAATCACTACATTGATAAGTGAGATAGCAAAAGCCCATCCAAAACCAATCTTTCTGTTTCTTCCCAGGCAACCAACGCCGAATGCTAACGCAACGGCAATCACGAAAAAAAAGAGTCTTTCCATATTCCTATTATTTTTATTGTTATTTTGGCTGCAAAAATAATAAATGGTGGTGGATGCTACAAATGTTTAGGCTCCACAAGGCTTGTGGAGGTAAGTTTTTCTCGAGTTTGTACATCTGTTTACAAAAAAAAGAACTAACTTTGCCATCTCATAAAGTATTAATTTAAAAAGATTATAATTATGATGTTACCAATTATTTCAGTATTGATTGGCATAAGTTTGATGTATTACATCCGCCAGAAAAGAGCAGAAAAAGAGATGGATGAGATCGTTAATTCTATCTCGCCATCTAATGATAGCAATGAGAATATTGGTACTAGAGACTTGTGTCTTGAGTTGCTCCGGCAGCTTAATTGTGAAGTTCGTATAGAGCATGATGACATTTACTTCACGTATCAAAATGAGAAGTTTATGATAGAGGCTTCAAACGACTCAGCCTTTATTACAATTTGGGATCTTCATTGGGATATGGTAGATTCGGAGAATATCCAGAATGTAGAGAATATGAAAAAGACTGTTAATCGTACTAATCAATTAGTGCATAATACAGTCTTGTATATGTCGTATGAGGAAGAAAATTCTTATTATATTCTGTCTAAGTTGCAATGTTTGCTAATGCACAACATTCCAAACACAAAAGCCTATCTTGCTGCGATTCTTAATGACTTTTTCAGAACCAAGCAATGTTACTCTCAGGTTCTTGATGACATAGGCAAAGAGGGAGCGCAGATATAAATGCTGTTGTAGCTGGTGTTATCTTGTAAAATGAAATAAACCAGTTTCGTTGTTTTATAAGTTGTGTTCCCAACAACAAGTCGGTAAAAATCGAAACAACAACGACTGGGGCAATTGCTGTATCTGTTTCAGCATTGTCCCAGCAGACTTTATTAGATATTATTATTCGAACCATAAACAAACGTTAAAATATTTAGTTTTCTCTACTTTTCTCCTTATTTTCTTCTTTGGTCTAATTAAATTTTATTATTTTTGTAGTTAAATAACGGCAATTCTATAAAGTAAAGACCAACTGGTTTTATCTAATTCTTTAACGAAAATGGAAGATTCTGCCAATCAGCCTCTTATGGCTGATGCTTCATTGTATAATGGGCAACCTACTGACACAGGTTCATCGTGTCCAAGTGCAAGACTTACCTCTTGTACTCCCTCCATCCAAAATAACGAGGATGGGGTGTCGGTAGAGAACGTGCTTGATGCAAACAAGCAATGGTTCGTGCTACGAGTTTCGTATGGGCGAATCATCAAGGCAAAAGCATTTATTGAAGCTAAAGGATTGGAATGCTATGTTCCTTTGCGATATAAAGAGGTAAGGAAACATGGGAAGAAGCGAATCATTACAGAGCCTCTACTCTCCTCATTTCTCTTTGTTTATGCTACAGCAGAACAAGTTGACTATCTTTTGCAAGATAAGGACATCAAGGCTTTTGAAAATAGGGCTTTGTTGAGTTATTATTACGACCATACCTCACATTGTGAAAATGCGCCAACCAAGAATCCTCCTCTTATCATTGCCGATATAGCTATGGATAATTTCATCCGTTTAACTTCCATACATAATCCTCACATCATCCCTGTTACTTCGGAGAATATCAAATATAAGTTAGGGGATGAAGTAGTGATTACAGAGGGTGAGTTTAAGGATATTCGGGGTAGAGTGACAAGAATTGCAGGACAGCAGAGAGTGGTGGTAGAACTTTTTGATGGATGCTTAGTGGCTACGGCGTATATACCGAAGGAGGCGATGAAAATAGAGATAGTAAATAGAATTAGAGAATAAATGATGGAACTAACAATTCAACAAAATAAAGTTTTTGAGCAAATTAAAGCATTCCTTAATAGTGATGCATCTGTTTTTATTCTTCGTGGTTATGCTGGTACCGGTAAAACGACAATGGTTAAGGTGATAGCAGACTATATAGAACAAAGTCGTCAGTTAGCAATGATGGCTCCAACAGGACGTGCAGCAAGAGTTCTTGCTATGAAGACGGGGCATACAGCTACAACTATTCACAAAGCGATTTATGCCAAAGCACACGTTGAGCCTAAAAAAGTCAAGAATATTGCAGAGTCAGAGTTTAAGTTTGTTTTTTCTATCAACAATTCTGAAAATGGAGGCAATATTGTTGCTATTGTAGATGAAGCATCAATGGTTTGTTCTCGTAAGATAGAACATGAATTGTTTATGTTCGGCACTGATAATCTGATGGAAGATCTCCTTACGTTTGTACGACCTAACTTTGGCGGTAAAGTGATTTTTGTAGGAGATCCTGCGCAGTTGCCTCCAGTTGGAGAATCAGTATCTAATGCATTACGGGCTGAGTATTTTAAAGAGAAAGGTCTGAAGGTCATTGAGGCTGAGCTTACAGAAGTGCTTCGTCAAAAGGATGATAGCGTTATCCTAAAGAATGCTATGATGATACGTGATCTCCTTAAAAAGGACAAACGTAACCAACTTGTATTTGAAGAGCAAAAGGATGATGCGGAAACAGTTCCGTCAGAACAGTTCCTTGATAAATACCTTAATTACAGAAAAGAATCAGGAAAACACGATAGTGTTATAATATCAATACTGCGTTAAATTAATATTTAATCGTCTGTAAATCAATAACTTATATTA
>URLG01000113.1 GCA_900548535.1 Candidatus Segatella intestinihominis
CGCTACCTTTTTGACCTCTGTGTCATCTTATGAGGGCGGTTGCGGATTTGAGGATGAATAAAATGTTATTCTTCTTTTTCGATATTGAAAAGCGTATTGGCTTAAAGAAATTAAGCAGCGCAGATTTGGGTACAAGTGGTACGAGTAATCAAACGCACATTGGACTTTATAATGATGTACTTCAGTTCTTGGGTGATAGTGTTGTTACAACAGCAATGCTTGTCTATGGCGACTATTGTCAAATGTTGGATTGCTATTTTGATAGAATTGAAAATCCAGATGGAACTTACAGAAGCCCTAAAATAAGAATTGGGAAAAAGGATGAGGATTCTGTCGCTTCCAAGATTCGAGAATTTGCTTTGACAGATGCCAGTGCTGATTGGTATCTTGTTTGGGCTGGACTTGAGAATAAAGACTTGGTGTTTTGGCTTATCAATAGTAAGTCAAATGATTTCAGTGTTATAAAGGACTTGGTAGGTTCAAAAACTCACATCATCACAGATGAAGACAAGGCGTATGCCAGTCTAAAAAACATAATGGTAAACAAGATAAACCTGTCAAGTGTCAATATTCAGAAAGAGATAGAAATTATCTCACAAATAGGAGTTCAAAGCAAGAAGTATAAGCCTTTTGATTTGGAAAAGGCAAAGAGAAACATGGCTTTAGTTGGCAAGAGAGGTGAGGAATTTGTAAACAAATACCTTGAACAACAGAAGAACTTGCATCAAATAGAATCATTTGAATGGATGAATAAAAGTCGAGAAACGGGATTACCATACGATTTTATACTGAACGAAAAGCAGTATATAGATGTGAAGTCAACAATGTTTGATTTCTCACAAAATATTGTATTTAGTAATCAAGAGGTTGGTTTTGTAAATCAGCAAAAATCAGAGTTTGATTATTCCGTATATCGTGTTTTCGACATTACTGAAGCAAATGCAAATCTGAAGATTTGTACACGATGTATGCCGTATATGGAGCAACTTAACAAGAATGTGCAGATGTTTAATGAGGCGATTATCCAAAGCAAAACACGATTATTAGGATTGAATGTAGCTGTATCTCCAACTGATTGCTTCGGAAACATACAGGAAACTATAAGATTATAAAGTATGGAAGAAATTATAAAGCATATAAACGATACAAATGCCAGTTATCGTCAACCAAATGCTGGCGATGCCAAGAATACAGATTTATTCTTGGATAATGAGCATTATTCTCTGTTTAAAGATAGCGGAGACCAAATTACCGTTAGATATGATAAAGAAAATCTAACTAAGGCAATTTTGTTTATTGCATCTATCTTGCCAAGAAAATTTGACCAATCAGCAACGCATGAGTTGGTCAAGTTTTCAAAAGAGTTTGTGCTTAATCAATTGGCTATAATAGAAGCTTTGTTTACGGAGGATGGTAAGTCCGTAAATACTTTTACGCAAGTGTGGACAGCTCGTAAGGATGTGCCACAAAAGAATGGAAAAATAGACAAGAGATTTTATTTCAATGGTCTATTGAAAGATGTTCTATATACAGATTGTAAGGGTGTTCTGTGCAAGACAAAATTTACAATTAGAAACTATTTTGCAGGAGGTTATTCTGACTTACATATAATCAAGGAAGATGATGGAATCTTTGATGTTCGTGTAACTAATGCGAATGTCCCAACGTATGATAATAAGGAAGACGGTCTTGAAGAAACAGATAGTAAAGTTATTTTAAACCTCTCGTCTCAGCAAATCTTCTACGGTGCCCCTGGCACTGGAAAGTCTCATGCTGTAAAAGCTGTTTCAGACCAATATCCTGATACGATTAGAACTACGTTCCATCCTGATAGCGACTATGCTTCGTTTGTGGGTGCATATAAGCCTACTGTTGCAATGGAGAAATTGTATGATGAGGCAGGAGTGCCAGTGAAGGTTGGTGGGCAGGAATTGTCAAAGAACCAGATTACCTATAAGTTTGTTAAGCAGGCTTTCCTAAAGGCGTATGTGAAGGCTTGGAAAAAGTTCCAAAAGGCGGAAGATGCATCTCATGTTGATAGCCAATTCCTCGTCATAGAAGAAATCAACCGTGGTAACTGTGCACAAATCTTTGGCGACTTGTTCCAACTGTTGGATCGAAAGAATGGCTTTTCAGAATATCCGATAGAGGCTGATGAAGACATCGCCAAGAGCTTGCTGGATGAAGACACTCCAGAGAATCCAAGTTTTGGAAAGGTTGGCTTGCAACTTGCTGGTTGGCAGAAAACTTATATCGAGAACTTGTTCCAAAAGAGCAAGGACAAAGATGTTATCGTAGAGAAAATCAGCAAGGGAAAGGTGCTCGTTCTCCCACGCAACCTCTATATCTGGGCAACCATGAATACCAGCGACCAAAGTTTGTTCCCTATCGACTCTGCTTTCAAACGCCGTTGGGATTGGAAGTATGTACCTATCAATACGAAAGTAAAGAAGTGGGCTATAGAAGTGGAAGGTCAAAAGTACTCTTGGACTTCTTTCTTGGATAACATGAACGAGCAAATCTTTAAGGTTACCCATTCTGAGGACAAGAAGTTTGGTTTCTTCTTCTGTCATGCCGACAAGAAATCGGACGATACTGTGGAGGAGGAAGATGTTATCAGTGCGGAGAAATTCGTGAGCAAAGTCATCTTCTTTATTTATAACGATGTATTCAAAGACTACGGCTTCGACCGAAAAATATTTGAGGGAGAGGACGGCAAGTCAATACAATTCCACGAATATTATCACATGGATGGAAGCGTGGATGAGAGCAAGGTGAAGAAATTCCTTGAAAACGTGAAGGTGAAGCCATTTGAGGCAGAACAGGCAGAAGAAGCACAAGAATAAGATTTATGCACATTATCATAGAAGAGCATCAATATCCCGTGGAGGTACTGGGGAAAACGCTGGACGGCATCATGAACCTTAGGGATATGGACGGAAAGGTGAGCGTAAGCTACGTGGGGTATTACTATAATCCTACGCTGAAAGATTGCGTCTTTATTTTGCCAAAGGTCTTGATGGAAGATGTGAATGGCGAAGAACTTGTGTTCGGTCATTGCAAGCCTGAGGACATCATCGACTTGGAGAAACAAGACTTGCTGACCCAAGAGGAGCATGACTTTATCTATGAACTCTCCGTATGGATATATCGTGCCATCTGCGTATATCGAGACAATGCACAAGATGCCACTATCGTGAAGCAGCAACATGCCCAGGAAATGGGGCATGGCAAACTGCATCAATGCAATACCTTCCTCGACATATTGCTGGCTCTACTGAAATTCAACAGGGAGAACCAGAACTTCTTTTTCTTTGTTTTGCGAAATATCCACTCTGGTTTCAATAAAATCAACTGGAACCGGACCATCAACAAGTCAATGGCAGTGATGCAGGGCAATACGCCTACCTATTTGAACCCTATCAACAAGAAACGTCAGATAAACTTTGACGAGGAGCTTCTTGTCATCTACTTCTCTATCCTGCGTTACCTTCATGATAAGTATGGCTTTCCTGTGCAAATCAACGTGAACTTTCCGCTGATAACAAGCGAAAAATTCAATAGCTATATCGATGGTATGGGAAAAGTGCGCATGATGCAGATTAAGTACAAGTACTTTTCTGACAAGGCTTTGTATCTATGGGAATTGTGCAATGCCTTCTTTGAGCATAGCAAGAACATCAATGTGCAGACGGATGACAAGGAATACTTGTTGGTGAAGAACTTCAACATCGTGTTTGAAGCTATCATAGACGAATTGGTAGGCTCCAAGAATTTACCAAAGGACTTGAAGGATCAAGGTGATGGCAAGCGTGTGGATCATCTGTATCCATATAAGAACTTGACCAACAATGAGGATGAAAAGGAGATATATTATATAGGTGACTCCAAGTATTACAAGCGCAAGCATCCGATAGGTAAGGAATCTGTGTATAAGCAGTTTACATACGCCAGAAATGTGATACAGTGGAATCTCGACTTGTTTAATGACGAGAGCAGGGCGGAAGAGCAAGAGAAGCATCCAAAGCTCAGAGATGATGTGACGGAAGGCTATAATGTCATCCCTAACTTCTTTATTTCGGCGGAGCAAAAGAATCTCAAGATGGAGGACAACATCCACCTGACAGATAATGACAAGAAGCAATTCATGTCGATGCAGTTTACCAATCGCCTCTTTGACAGGGATACTTTCCTTATAGCTCACTATGATGTCAACTTTCTGTTTGTTGTGGCACTTTATGGTCGCAATGAACAAGGGGAGAAAAAGGCATGGAAAGATAAGGTGAGAGCAATGTTCAGGCAGCAGATACAAGAGATGCTGACCGAGCAGTTCTCGTTTTATGCCATGACAGCCAAGGAGAATGTGAGTGCGGTGAACTATATCCAAGACCATTTCCAACAGTTGCTGGGGAAGGTGTTCACTCCTTATGACGATAAGGGCGAGGCGCAGAAGTATTACTCATTGGCTCTTGACAGGGATGAGCAATTTGCTGGCGAAAATGCAGCCATTCTCTCGCAGCTCAAAGATGCCTTCTATGTGGTGGAATGTAATATCGGTGATAATCCAAAGAAGTTGTTGCCTAAGGTGACTTCTTTGGCTACAGGGATGATGGCATCTCCATCAGATTTCTTGACCATGCATTATCTCGAAAAGTATCAGGACAAGATGATAGTGATAGGTTGTTATCATGATGAGGCTCACCTGAATTGGATTTTGGGCAACAATGACAAGGGCACGCTTATCTACAACTTGCGTGTAGGTAAAGACCGTCATGGTGCTTTGCCAAAGGCGCAGTTTGACAAGATGGTGGTCAATTTCGTGGTTCTTTATGAATATGGTCATGAGCATGAGAATAAATATCGTGTCTTCCATGTGCATCATCATGCCTATATCAAGAAGGAGCGTATGGCGGAGACTGGCTATCCTTCTGAGCCGAAAGGCAATTACTTCTGCTATGTGTTTGACGAGGAGGTAACCCTTGGTACACTTGATATTCATAAACTCATTTCCGAGGAACGCATAGGGAATCGGGAGTATCAAGATGGTGCGCCTATCTTTAGAAGTGGAGCGGAATTGATGAAGTATAGGAAATGATTTAAAATATTGAAAATATGGACTTTAAGTTAGAGGATATAGAAGTTGTTGAGGAACGTCCCTTTGCAAATCATGATTTTTGGATGTCCATCAGCGACACACTCCATGAAGGATTTATATCTGAAGGTCTAGCAAAATTAGATGATTATGCAGAACAATCCAGTACTTAAAAGATCTTATACAAACGATTTTCACCGTCAGAACAGTATGGGTGCAGTAAAGGAGGTAGAATCCATGTTATTGCATCCTTACTCGCGGGAGCAGAAGTTGGCACAGATCAACTCTCTGCGCCAGAAGGCAGTTTCAAAAGAGAGCAGCAACTTGCGAAGATCCAAGAAAAAAGAATTAGGCATAATTGAAGAATTTCAGAAAAGAGGATTGACCTAAAACTAAAAAAGCAGCACGTGAAATCATGCTGCTTTTTTAGTTTTATATAATTTACTCGCTTGCAGGTAATTCTCTACTTATACTGAGGTCCATTCTTTATTTCTCCTCAAAGTAACTGCCCGCTTCCATCTTGCAATCCATCGCACGGCACTTGTTGTAGCGCTCTCGGGCTCTGTTTTCTCTGGCAAACATCGCCTTGGTGCCAGCCTCATCTTCTGAAAACTGGAGGTGGTTGTCGATGCCCATACCATGAGCAATGTTCTCCACATCAAGGTCATCGGTGCCGATGAAGGTAAAGGTCCAGTTCTGCTTCTTCAGCTTCTCTATGAGGTTCTTAATCATCTTCAGATCATACTCCTCGCTGCAGTTCTCCTCACCATCTGTAATGATAGTTACCAACACACTGTCATCCTCGGTGGTCAGAGCGTTGATCTTGGCGATGCCCATACCGATGGCATCATAAAGAGGGGTGCCGCCACATGGATTGTAATCCCTTGATTTCAAAGGCTTAGTATGATGAGCAGACACATTATCATAAAACAGCTTCTTGTGGGTGCTGTCGAAGGTGATGAGCGTTACACGCTGCTCCATGTTCTCATGCGTCTTCTGCATTTTCTGAATTGTGGTCAGGGTCTCGTTGATGCCCACCAGTGCCTGGTGCTCGATAATGCTCATGCTGCCACTCTCATCCACTACCAAAAGATTGAATACTCG
>URLG01000114.1 GCA_900548535.1 Candidatus Segatella intestinihominis
GAACCCTCTGTCGTCTATCTTGTCCTTTTTTATATGCCATATCTTTCTTGTTTTTACTACAAAGATACATAAAATAATAGAGAATCAAGAAGATACGAGGTTAATTAACTATAAAGAGCAAAAGAAAAATGCTCAATTCAGTTGTTTGCTTCCCTAATTAAGTTTTTGGACAGCCTCCCCCATAAGTAGGGTAATGATAGCGATTGTCGCTATATTTACTATAGTCTTTGCCAGTTGTAGCAAGGACGTTATCGACAATCCTGTCGATGTGAGCATTACCGCCCAGCAGGGCGACAGTCATATCGTGTCTTATTATGCCATCACCGATAACGAGGGCATAGGCTTTACCAGTACTGGCATAGAATACCAGTATCTTCAGAATGGGAAACACAAATGGTTGTTAGGTTATGAAGACATAGCCCAACAGCTGGAATTAGACATAGAAAATTTTGAAAAGATAAGAATCACCAGAGACCGCATCCTAAAGAATGGTCTTTGGCGCTTCGCCGTGTCCTTTGATACGCAAGACCAGAAGGATTCTTACTATATAGACGTAGACCCCGAAACAGGTAAAATTGTGTGGGTTATCAGCATCACTGATATGCCGGGTGGAGAGTTTACGCTGAGCATCAGCGTAGGACCGAAAGAATAAATTTAGAGAAAGTAAATAATAAAAATCATAAAATACTACTGAGATGGATTCAAAGCTAAATAGAATAGTAAGTAGCGCTTTTTTTATGCTCTATTTATATTTATGTACGACAATGTGCTATGCACACCTACCGTAAATTTTCTTAAAAGTAAAAAGCTAGAGGGCAAGTGGTTTTGCTCTCTAGCAAATTTATAAAAATTATACTTGAACAAACAATAAATGATATATATTATGGCAGAGAATGATATAATATCAGTCGTGCTGGCTGGCGCAGTGATTATAGTAGCAGTAAGAGCATACCTTTGGGTTAGAAAACAAGCTGATAATGCAGAGCTTATAAGGAAAAGAAGATGGATAGAAATGTTGCCATCTCTAGTTTCTACATGTGGAGTACTTGGCACTTTTTTGGGTATTACGATTGGTCTTTGGAACTTTGATCCTGCAAATTTGAATGATAGTATTCCTCATCTTCTAGGTGGTCTTAAAACAGCCTTCCTTACTTCTTTAGCTGGTATGGCAGGATCAATGATTCTTTCTCGTATGGTATCAAGATTATACGATAAAGAGGATAAAGGCGTTTCTGACATTAACCAAGCAGCTGCATTAATAGCCAAATCTGTAGAAAGCATGAAGGATGATAATGCGCAGTCGCTTCAAGAGTTAAAGAATGAAATCAAGGCTCAGTCTGCTAGTCAGAATACTTTTTATATGTCGATGAATACTTTCGCAGACAAAATAGTTTTGGCATTTACTGCTCAATCTTCAAAAGCTCAAATCTTGGAAGAGAATCTTAACAGCTTGATTGTTACAGTAGGTAATATGGGGAATGATGTGGCAGAAGTCAAGAAGCTCAATCAGACTATCAATGGCAGCTTGACGAGCATGACTAATACTTTATCTGGCATGACCAATACGCTGGGCGAAATAGCTACAGCCACAGAAGCTACTTCTTCCACAGAAGACTCTATCTTGGAGAAGTTTGATACCTTTGGCAAGTTTATAGGCGATGAGGTAGATGACATAGAGAGAAAGATGGGAGAGACGAATACACTGCTTACCAATAAGTTTGATGAGTTTTCTGAATTGCTTAAGAAGAGCAATACGGAGGCATTGGTGGGCGTGATGAAGCAGCTCACTACGGAATTCCAGAAGCAGATGAACGGCTTGATACAGCGACTGATGCAGGAAAACTTCGCACAGCTCAATAAGAGCGTGGAGCGACTTAACTCATGGCAGCAGGAGAATAAGAATATGATAGCATCGCTCATCCAGCAATACAAGGATATGGAGACTGACTTCGAAAATTCATCTACTACGCTTACCAAGGTGTCTGCTGATACCAAGGCTTTGGTGGGTGATGGAGGCAAGCTCCAACAACTGATAGCTGCGCTGAACAAGGTGATACTGGAGAACCAGAGCTACATCGAGGTAACCAAGAAACTTCAAGAGACGGCAGAGCTGACCAAGGACAACATGGTGAAGTTTGATGACTCTACCAATAAGCTCAATGACTGGGTGAGAAAGCAGCGCAACTTTGTAGATGGCGTACAAATGCTTATTGCCAAACTGGAAGAAATCGCAAAGATAAAGGATTATGGTGGTGAGTTCTGGAAGGAGACCAAGAGCAAGATGGAAGAGGGTGTTGGCATCATCCGCAATGGCTCTAAGGAGATAGAGAATCAAATCTCTGGATTGGACCAGCATTTCTATCAGCGACTCAGTGCTACTTTGGCTCAGCTTGATGCCTGCATACAGGCTATGGTTGAGGCTGCTAACAAGAATAAATAGGAGATAAAGGACGATGGCAAAATCAAATGTATGGATGTCGGTTTCCGACTTAATGACAGGATTGATGGTTATCTTCCTGTTTATCGCTGTGGCATATATGATCCAGGTAAAGGAAAACCAGAATGTGCTGACGGACTATGTAGAGACAAAGACAAAACTTCACGATAAGTTGGTGAGCGAGTTCAAGGAAGAGTCTAAAACTTGGGATATGAGCATAGGCAAGGACTTGTCGATGAGATTTAATAACCCTACGGTGCTCTTTGCGCAGGGTAGTGCCATTATCACTCCTCAGTTTAAGGTGATACTGAATGAGTTTATCCCCAAGTATCTTGACATCTTGCTGAATGATAGCTTGCGAAGCCATATCCAAGAGATTCGTATCGAGGGACATACGGACAATGTGCCTTATCCTCAGCTCCATCCTCAGCCATTCGTGGCGAATGTTATCTTGTCGCAGCAGAGAGCATTGTCGGTATTGATGTACATCCAGCCCATGTTTGTGAAGTATCCGCCTGAGCAGCAGCGACTCTTGGAATATTGGTTTACAGCAAATGGACTGTCTTATGGTAAGGCTCTGAACAAGGATGGTGATTATGCGCTCGTATCCAGCAAAGATCACAAGATAGACAAGGAGAAATCTCGCCGTGTGGCATTTCGTATCATCACTACGGGTGATGAAGTGCTAGAAAACTTCGTGAAGAAAAATTCGGCTACGACTGGTTCTTCTGCAACAAATTAACATGAGAAGTGTATGGAAGAAATAGAAGCAATCGTGAAGTTTGATAAATTGCGTAACTATCTAGAGAACATAGGCATTCATGTGGCGGAAGCCTCTGCTGATGGTTATCATGCCGTGAAGCCTGGGGAAGTGACTCTCCAGGCTATCAAGGATGGTACCTATACCTTTGATGAGGATGGTATCTATCTGAATGGTGGCAATGGTGTGAGGCAGAAAGTTTTCTTGTATAAAAGAAAATATCATTTAGTGGAGTATGGTAAACCTAGAATCCATATTCGCAAGTGTTCGGTAATACAAGAATTTATAGAAAGTGGCACTTTTGGAGCTCAGTATCGACATGCTAACACTGAAAAGGTACCAGTTATCAATATGGATAGGGGAAATCAAGATGTAGAAGTAGATGCGTTGCCCTTGTGTGGCTTCTGCAAGAATCTTGTGTTGCAAGAGTTTTTGCAAAATCAAAAGGACGAAGTTTATAAGGAGTCAAATATCAAGGATTCTGTCGAGTTTGTCCATCTATTGAAGGAAACACTGGGAATTACTGATGAACAACCGCAGGAAGTAGATGCAGATATCTTTGGTTATGTGAAAGATTGGGAGGAGATAAGCAGAGGCTATCGAGAATATCACAATTACACCTGTGAACGTTGTGGCTTGCAGATAACAAATCCATGGGATAGGCAGTTTATGCAAGTGCATCATCGTAATGGAATTAAGACTGACAATAGAGAGGAAAATCTAGAGTGTCTTTGCATCCGTTGCCATGCCAATGTTGATGATGTGCACAGAGGAAATTTCTCCAAAGGCGACAATCTCTTTCGTCTCAATGATTTTAACGAAAAATACCCTCCGAAAAGTTAACAGCATATAAAAATGTTAATAAATAAGCCTAACTTCCCAGTCTAGACTTAACTATAAATTTGCAGGTTTCATTATTTATTAAGAATTTTACAATTCATAATAAATAATAATAATGGAACAGGTAAATAAACAAGGAAAAAGCAAGCTAGATACTTATCTAAAGAATCTGAGAAAAGAGCTCATCAAGCAGTTGGGAAATCACCTCGACTCCTTGGTCAGTAGAGGTGTGTTGAATGCATATAAAGTGAAGAGAGATTTTGGAATGGGCGACTCTACCTTTAACAATCTATGCCAGTGTAATTCTACTGCTTCTCCTGATACGCTAGACAAAATGGCTTTTCTCATAGCATATTATCTAGACCAATATGACAAGGAATTGAAAGCTGAACCTAATGGGAAAAGTAAGCAAGAGAAGATTGATGCTTTGTCTGAAATGACAGATGAGTTCAAACTGCTGTATGGATGTAGAGCTGACATCGCAATCAAAATGGTGAATGAATAATCAGAATTATTAACTAACTAAATTTAAATCCGATGAATCTTAAGAAATTTTCGGGTGAAGACGCTTCACCCTGACACCATCGTGGTGTGCGCCCTTCTCGGGATGAGAATGGGCTTTTTCTCGATAAAATAACATTTAAAAATGAAAACGAAATGGAATTTTCAATGTCCCAGTTGCCTGAATTGTTAGGGCTGGGAGTTCCTGTGTTTATAGGTTGCTCGTTTGTTATGGGCAATGGTGATAATTTGCAAGGTTGTCCTGGCAATCGAGAGATAAGCTTGAAGGAAGAACCTGCTTGGGTAGCTAAGGGCAGACAGGAGGTGCTAAAACTGCCTGATGAACTCAATACACCGGAAGCTATCGAAATACTCAATAAATTACAAGAACACGATTATCTAGACGATTGTTATCAGCCTAAGAGAATGTCGATCTCTGAAAAAGGAGTGTTGGCTTCTCTCACCTCTGATAAATTGGGCATCAACCAACCTTGGGTTACATTCGGAGAATTGTGGAATATGAACAAGGAAACCTTGCGAAAGGGCAATTCTAAAGGAATGGACCAAAAAAGCATAGAGCGATTCATAGAAAAGATAAAAGATGTAATGGATTGATATTTAATATATTGCGTATTTCTTGTCTGCCTACCCCGGGGCTACCCCGTGGCACATGGACGGGGCTACCCCGTGGCAGGTAAGTTTCAAAATCTCTTTGTACTTTTGTCCCCGTAATCAGATGCACAGTCGTCTGGTTGCGGGGACTTTGCGTATTGCGGGTTCTCAATCTATAAACATTATCGTATAATGTGTAAAATTCTACAATTATGAAGAAAGCAACTAGCAAGAAACTGCTCAATGCAGTAAAGGTGGACGGTGCAGTGATCACCGAGGAGAATGGTAACGTATCAGTGCGCAAGGCACCATGGAACGAGACGGAGGTAATCAGTGACAAGCCGCAGGTGATAAGAGGTAGAATGATATTCTCGGGTGGTGAGAATGGGCGAGGCGACTGGGTGGACTTCAAGCCTTATGTGCAGGGCAAGCGAGAGAAGCCCTTCACGGAGATTCTCAAGACCAAGCACGGGGTGGTGCGCACTAGCAAGCGAACCGTGCAGGTGAACTATGCCTTCTCCAAGGACATGAGCAAGGCGGAGATTCTGCGCTGCCTCAAGGGTGAGCACCAGGAGATGGTGAAGGCTATCAAGCCCTTCAAGGAAAATGTGGAGTGGGAGGACTATAAGGAGTAATAGATAATGTATAATTAATAATGTATAATTAAGCATGAACCACTTTATTGCAATGAATCCTCAGCGTGGGGGCAATAAGGGCAGCGCTAGCTGCCTGCCCCTGGCTGAATATGACAAGCTGATAGCTCAGCCTTGGCTCCACGATATGGTGGAGCAGATACGTGGGGGCAATGACAAGCTGAAGGGGCTGATGCCCTTCCGCTGCGCCCACTACAGCCGATTCCTCAAGAATCATCGCTCGCAGAAGGATGCTGACCCTACGAGCTTCCTCTTCCAGACTACCATCGACATCGACGACAAGGAGCTGGTGGACATCGCCATCGAAATGGCAAGGC
>URLG01000115.1 GCA_900548535.1 Candidatus Segatella intestinihominis
CTTAATATAAGTTATTGATTTACAGACGATTAAATATTAATTTAACGCAGTATTGTTTGCAAGATGTTGTCTATAATACCTTTTTTCGTTTCTATTCGCCCTTTTATTCGCCCTTTTCGAAATTAATATAAGTGGCTGAATACAAATAGTTTATTTTTTTAAAATTACAAAACGAACAGTTTTTCTACTTTTTATTCGCCCTTCTATCCGCCCTTTCTATTTCAAATCTCTCCATTTTCTTTCATCGTTTTCATTCCGATGCTTATAGCTCGATTTCGAAGCTTATTATTAAGAATGTAGTTCTCGTCTAACATATATGAAGTATATCTTTTTGAACCTTCTGTTTTGATGATGCCTTCTTTTCTGAGTTTGCTAAGATAAGAGCGTAGCTGTTTTTCTGTAATATGATCACCAACAATTTTGACAATATCAGCCTTCTTTGCTTTTTTATACTTTACCAAATATGGTGATAAAACTGCAAGAAATTGCTCTACATTCCAATCTACTAACATCGAATAGTCTGCTTCTTTACCAGTCATTTCATAATAACGTCTTGGCAAAGTATAGAACTGGGCATTGGTCTTTCCATGCTTTTCAATGCAATTTTTATGTTCCAGTTTTATTGCGATTTTCTTGTCTATGTTTTTATGTTCACCGTCTCTGACTTTACATAATGCTAAGACTTCAAATACGGATAATTTTTCATCATCTGCTAATTCGTTTTGAATAGATTGAACAAACATTGCGAATCCCAAATCTTTGATAGTTGCATACAAAATGGCTGTAACAAAGAAATCATCAGAGTATGAGTAGTTTGGTTCTGGTTTTCCTTCAGCCAATGTATATAGGAAGATTTTATCAATACCTTGTCCTGAACGTTCTACGATACCGGTTTTTGACAAGACATCTGATAGCAAGCGGTTTCGAGGAGTACTCGGAACTGTCAATAGATTTTCCAATGTAACGCCTTGTGGAAAGCCACCTGCATTGATTATCTCCATTTTTGTAGGATACAATTTTATTACGATTTCACTATTCTTTCGATAATCTCTATGAGCAAAGGCATTGTTGACTATTTCTCTAATAACCATTTCGTTGAAGTATGGTATATCAAATATGTAACTCTCTTCTCTAACAGGAATAGACTCATTCTTTTCATTGATGGCATTCCATAATTGGTCTATCAGAATGTAAAATGGTTGTCCAAAAACTTTACGGTTGTTATATTCTACTTGGGCTTCTGTTTTACGATATTCCAAAAACACTTTGGCTTGTGGAAAGTATTGCTCAATAGAAGTCTCTTTTCCTACAAGCAAAATGGCAGCATTAGTAATTTTTCCATTGCTGATGAGTTTTAAGTCGCTGAGTGCTTGTTCATTAGAAATAGATATAAAAGAAGGATTATGCTGTTTTCGAGCATACTTCCCTTTTAATACTCTGATGGCATTTTCATCCAAGTCATCCATTGTTGCCTCCAAGCAATATTGCTCAGAGAAGTCTGGTTCTTGTTCTTGTATGATGGATAAGTATGTCTTATCGTCCATTGGTTTGAGTTCTTCACCCACACGCATGAGAGGAACATCCTCATATTTATATACTTTGCCTGCAGGGCGAGAAGGCACCTCGATGATGAGTACACGTTTTTGTTCCTCATCATAAAGTTCATATATGTCTGGTCGAATACCCAAGTCTCGATAGATGTCACTTTCTAATTGACCTATGGCATTGATGGCTTGTTGAGTACCTATCACCTTGTGTGGAAAATCATCATGCATACCAATAACCAATCGACCTCCTTTTTCATTACAAAGAGCCACAACATATCCTAAGATACATCTTCTGCGTTCTTTAGGTGTATCTTTATGGGCGCCATTATATGAAATGTTGCCTTTGTCTCCTCTTTTGAACTCTACGTGGTCTTCCGATTCACGCATATTCTGTAATTCTTCTATCGTATATCTTTTCATCTTACTCGTTGCTTACTTTCCTAAAATCATCTGTTCAACTTCTTGCTTCGCTTTCTCCAAAGCCTCTTTGCCTTCTTGCTGAAGTTGGGCTGCTTGGTGACGGAGTGCTGTGATATGGTCGGCAATCTCTTGCTGTTTTGCCAATGGTGGAAGAGGAATCTTTATGGTGGATATTTCTTCCAAGTTTACATTGGCGCGTGCAACAGGTCGCTTTAATCTATTAAGAGATAGTTGTCCAATGCTTGACTTTATTAGTTCTTTGACATATTGAACATTTATTCCACTTTTTAACCTTACTAACGCAATAGCTTGGTTTATATTGGCTTCACGTTCATCTAAATAAATTCCTACTTGGCCGATAGTTGCACCAACAATGGCAATTAAAAGGTCTTCTTTCTTCATTGAAAGAAATAAGTTTCTTATCAATTCCTTGTTGAATATAGTTTATCATATTATGTCATTTTTAATTGAGTGCAAATATACGAAAAAAACTGTATATGTCCAAATGTAATGTTGTTTTTTTACACAATTATGAATTTTACGTAACGAAGAATCTATAAAACTTCAAAGGTTGGATTACCCTATATCCTCCAGAAACTGGTAGCCACGGATGCTGTAAAACATCTCCCGGCAGAGGCTGGAGAACTTGTCGAAGAGCTTGTCCGACCATTTCGTCATGCCGAAGAGTTCTTTCTTCTGGAGAAAGGTTTCGCGGTCCCACTTGGTGAAGTCGATCTCGGCAAAGTAGCGGGAAAAGTCGCTCAGGTTATCGCCCGTGAAGTGGAGGTCTTTGCTTAGGAAGCCAAACCACTCCGGGCTCATCATCTGGTGGGCAAAGCCGGCAAAGGTGCTGTTGGGCTTCAGCAGGTTGAGATGCTTCAGCACGCTCCATACGCAGAACCAGTGGTTCTTCTGTCTTACCATGTGCAGCATCCTGCCGATGGTTTTCCTCACCTCTTCCATATCCACCAGCCGATTGTTGATAATGGTGTTGAAAACCTCGTTGGGCAGCGATGGCTCAGCCAGTTCCGGATATTTTATCTCGAAGATGTGCTCGGTGATAATCTGATACTTGGCCTCGGCCTCTATCAGCAGCATGAATTCTTCGGCGGTATATTCCAGGTGTCTTATCTGTTCGCCTATCAGCAGGTTGTCGCCCGCATTCTTGAGGAAGGGCAACTTGAGGCTTTCGGGCACGATGTCTTTCAGTTCTCTGCGAGCCTTGAGCAGCTGGTCCAGGGAGAGCGGTTTGCCATCGTTGTCATATTGCAGGTTGGCGAAGTAGAGCTCCAGCTTGTTGCGAGTTTCTGTATCGCTCATATATTTCTGCACGGCTAGCTCGGTGAGCCTTCCCGCCTCGTCGGCATCCATGTCTTGGCTGGTTAGCTGAAACATTCTCTGGAAGTGCTGCAATAGGTAGCAAGTCATCACGAAGAGGCGTATCAGGTACCAGAGTCGCTCCTCGTATCTTACATCGGGGAATTGGGTGGCTTTCTGGTTGTTGATGATTTCCATCTCCGTGAAGTTGATCATCATGACGGCCTTCTCTATTTCTTCTTCGCTCATGCCGTCGTTGCGCAGCAAGTCGTGGATTTTGGGTACGAGGGTCATCATCTCGTTCTGTATCATGGGCGATGGATGTCCCTCTATCACCTTGCCCTTCTTGAGGTTGGCGAAGATGTTACGCAAAAATTCTGAGAACGATCTGGTTACGAGAATGCTGAATACATCAAACCATGCCTGGTTTTCGCCTTTTCGCTCCTTGGATACGTCTGCGTTTTGCAGCACGAAGTCTTGGTCTGCCATGTAGCAGAGCCTGGAGGCCTTGTTGCAGAGAGATATGATGTCGAAAGTCATCTCTTGCGAGTTGTAGTCTTCCCACCCGTTGATCATCACTTGCATCATCAAGCAAAAGTTGTTGATTTGTCTGTCGAATACTTCGTAGTCGAAGTCTGGCATAGGTTCTTGATTGGATGTATCCATATTGTTTGTAAATTTGGCAACAAAATTACGCTTTTATTTTCTAATCTCCAAAAGTTTTGCGTTAAAAATGAGAGATTTCCCGATTTTTTCCCAATCCTTTTCCCGAGCACCCCCTTGTGGCTTCCCAAATTGCAGAAAATGGCTTTTTATCGCATCCAAAAACTTGCAATCGGCTCTTGAATTTATTATCTTTGCAATAGGTTTTAGAAACCTAATTGAGAAGACAGTGGCGTGAAGATGAATGTGCCAAATAGACCTCACACCTCACGGAATGCTTGTAAGTAGCAGATATAGTGATGGTTAGAGTAGTGAGGTGTCAGGGCAGACACCTCACACACACCTCACAACACCTCACACTTCTCAAGACAGATGAACATTGTAACAATAACTATTAATAAACAATTAATTAATTATGACAAACGAAACTAATATTTTAGAGAATGAGTCATCCCATGAGATGACAGTAGGTAATGCTTCTACAATCTATCTTGTAGAGAGTTTTTTGAGTGAGAACTATGCTTTTCGTCGTAACCTTTTGAGTGGAAAGACAGAGTTTGCCATTCTGAATGACAAGGATGATATTCCTCAGAATGAAGAAACACAATGTGTAGATACTGAGGAGTATACTCCATTGAAGGATTCGGCAGAAGTGGTTTGGAAGGTTTTCACAAAGGAATGTCTGAATTCCATTGTTCGCCGAGCTAAGAAGTTGGGCATTGGTGGCAAGTCTTCTCCACGTAAGGACATCGAGGAGTATGTGGAGTCGGATGCAGTGGCAGACTATGACCCTATTAAGAATTATCTGGACAAGCTTCCTGCATGGGATGGCAAGAATCATGTGGCGGAACTCTTCAATAGAATTCCGGGCATCACGAGCGAACAGTTGGCTTGGTGCGCCACTTGGCTTCGCTCGTCAGTGGCTCATTGGTTGCAAATGGATATGCTCCATGGCAATGAGGTAACTCCTGTGTTTATCGGACAGCAGGGATGCGGAAAGAGTACTTTTGCCAATCGCTTGCTGCCTGAGGAGTTGCGCCAATATTTCTTGGATCACATCAATTTTGGCAACAAGTTTGATGCCGACATGGCACTTACTAACAATCTTTATGTCAATATAGATGAGTTTGCCAATATGGGAGAGTCACAGCAAGCCAAGCTTAAGCAGACCTTGTCCAAGGTAAAGGTGAATGGGCGTCCCATCTTTGGTAAGAGTCAGGAGGATCGTCCTCGTTATGCCTCATTCTTGGCTACTACCAATGATGAGCATCCGCTCTGCGACCCTACGGGTAGCCGTCGATTCATTTGTGTTCGCATTCCTGCTGGTAAATATATTGACAATGGGTCGCCTATTGATTATGTTCAGCTCTATGCGCAAGTGCTCTTTGAACTTCGTGACCAACATACCCCATATTGGTTTAACAATGATGAGGTAGATCGAATCCAGGTGCATAATTATCCATTCTTTAAGATGGATGATATGGAGGGGATGTTGAAGCATTGTATCAGAGCTGCCAATGATACAAAGGAAGGCAAGTGGATGCTGGTATCCCACATCTTCGAGGTGCTTCATGCGCAATACCCTATGCTCATGGCAGATCATCGTACCAAGATACGTATAGGTCAGGCTATGAAGTTCTTGGGATGTCAGACCAAGCGAACTGCTCACGGACAGGCTTATCTGCTCTGTATCAATACGGTAGATAAAGATTAAGTCCCAAGATAGGGTGTGAGGTGTTGTGAGGTGTGAGTGAGGTGTCAAGGCTGACACCTCACACCACTTAACCTTCTAATCTATAATAGATTAAGTAGCATCTAGTGAGGTGTGAGGTAGAAATCGCAATCCCATTCTCTCCACCACGCTTCCCCGATGTCTCCCAATCCCCATCCACCATCTCTCAATATGTTCCTCGGCAGGGCACCAAAGTGCCCTCACCGAGGGCACTTTGGTGCCCCAGTGAGGAACTTTTCTAAACATCGTGATATCAATTTTTAAAACATATAATCCTTAATTCCGCAACACTTTGATTTAACTTTATTTATAAGTACCTGAGCA
>URLG01000116.1 GCA_900548535.1 Candidatus Segatella intestinihominis
ATAGCATGGTACCGATTACAACGCTACGCGTGGTACCGATACAGCGCTATCGTCAGGTTGTTGATAAAATCCACTTTTAGAGTGGAAATCTTTGTGTTTAGGACGCTTTTTGACATTTGACAATGCTTGTTGAATTTGTGATATAGCACTATCGCCACATGTGTTAAAGCTTAAAGGAATTTGCAATTATGACGTTACTAAAGAGTTTATCGGATTCATGCAGTGCATTTTTACGTAAAATAGGGAAACTCAAGACAAAGGGGAGGGCAGAGTTGCCCTTTCCTACAACTGGTATCATTGGAGCAATCGCTGGCGATTGCTTCGGGGCTGCGTATGAATTTCATCCAGTAAAGCATGGGGACTTCGATATATACAAAGAGCCTCGTTTTACGGATGATACGGTTATGACCTTGGCTGTAGCAAAATGGCTGACGATTGATCCGGAACATAGCCACGAGAAGCTCGTGGAGTGCATGAAAAAATTGGGACGGAAGTATATGTTTGCCGGCTATGGGCAGAAGTTTTTACGGTGGATTATTAGTAGGAAAACGGAACCTTACAACAGCTATGGTAACGGTTCTGCCATGCGAGTAAGTCCATGTGGCTTTTATGCCAAATCATTGGATGAGGCTTTGCTACTTGCTAAGATTTCAGCAGAGGTGACTCATAACCATCCTGAGGGAATAAAGGGTGCGCAGGCTATTGCTGCTTGTATCTTCCTGGCTCGTCAGGGAAAAGACAAGAAGCAAATATGCGATTATGTTGAGGCTCATTTCGAAGGTTATAATCTCCATCGTACTCTTGCTGAAATTCGTCCAGATTATGGATTTACGGATACTTGCCAGACAAGTGTTCCTGAATCTATCATCTCATATCTAGAAGCTGATAGTTATACTTCGGCTATCCGTAATGCCATCTCTCTTGGTGGTGATGCAGACACGATGGCGTGCATGGCTGGAGGAATAGCTGTTGCAACCAAAGGGATGGAAATACCGGAAGAACTGGCTCGTTGTGTATATAATAATGTGCTTGATGATAATCTTCGTCAGATACTTGATGAGTTTAACAGGGGCTATTAAACGCAGAATCCTGCCGGCATCACTGCCAGCAGGATTCGTTTTTCATAAACCGAACCTAAAGTTCTACCTTGTATTTTCTATCTATGCAATTTCTTTTGAAACCTGAATAAATCTAATTACCTTTAAAAACTAAATCCTATTATATGAATAACGCTGCAAAATGAACTGTTCTTTATCTTTTACTCGGCAGTTGTCTGCTGCTCTGTAGCATTCTCTGTTGTATTCTCTGTAGTATTCACAGTAGTAGCCTCAGTAGCATTCTCCTGCTTTGTAGAATCCTCAACACCTGCCTGTGGCTGGATAGAAGTACCTGTTGCCAATGTATCTGAAGGTGCTTCTGGAGCTACGGTATCAACTGGTGCTACCTCTGCGTTACCTACCATTCTGCTTGATGCAAAAACGTTGCTTACTGAAACCATTACCATAGCTGCGATAGCTGCAAACATAAACTTCTTCATAATCTTATCTTTTTTAAATTGTTACTATTTAATGTTACTTACTTTCTATGTGGATTCATTATCGAACCCGCTATTCATAGTCACAATCTGCGTGCCAAAAAGGCGGGTAAAAACGATGTGCGTTGATTATCAGGTATTTATGTCTCCTATGTCAAGAGTAGATGGTGTGGAAAATGGGGAAAGAATGTGGAAACATTCCCCAAAAAGTTGGGGAATGTAAGCATTGTTTTATTAGTAAGATAGCTCGTAACTATTGTTAATAATAAGAAAAACGCTTGCTTTCTGAAATATTATCTGTATCTTTGTACCTGAATTATTAAGAGTAAGATTATGGCTTCAAAGAGATATCCTTTGGGAATACAAACGTTTTCCGAAATCGTGAAGGGAAATTACTTCTATGCTGACAAGACGGCTATCGTCTATCAGTTGGCTCATTATGCCAAATTTCATTTTCTGAGTCGCCCACGTCGATTCGGAAAATCCTTGTTTGTATCTACCCTCCAGGCTTACTTCGAGGGCAAGAAAGAGCTATTCAAGGGACTTGCCATCGAACAGATGGAGAAGGAGTGGACGGCATATCCTGTCATCCACCTGGATCTGAGCTGTGGTAAGTATTATAGTTTGGAGAATACTAAAATCATATTAAATAATATCCTTAAAGTTGAAGAGCAGAAATATGGAATAGAAGTTCCAGAATCTGAGCGTGAAGGCTTTGGGGGGCGCTTTAGGGATATTTTGCTTGCAGCTACCGCTCAAACAGGTAAACAAGCAGTCGTTCTCATCGACGAATATGATGCTCCAATGCATGATTCTGTCAGTGACGAAGACTTACAGAAGACCATCCGCAACATCATGCGAGATTTCTTCAGTCCATTGAAGCAGCAAGAGGGAAACATTCGCTTTGTATTCATCACAGGCATTACCAAGTTTAGCCAGCTCAGCATCTTTAGCGAGTTGAATAATCTCAAGATTCTCACGTTGAAGGATGAATACAGTAGCTGTTGTGGTATAACCAAGAGTGAATTGACTCAGTATTTCCGTGAGGGTATCGAGGAGATGGCTGAGCATAATGGACTCACTTATGAGGAGACCTTGCAGCAACTCAAGCAGCATTATGATGGCTACCATTTCAGTATCAATAGCGAGGATATCTTCAATCCTTACAGCATCATCAATGCTTTGGATGATAAGGAGTTTAATAGCTATTGGTTTACATCTGGTACGCCTACGTTCCTGGTAGAGTTGATGCAGCAGAAGAATTTGGATATGCTCAATCTGGACGATCTGTGGATACAGGCATCACGTTTTGATACACCTACGGAAAGGCTTGCTGATCCTATTCCTGTCCTTTTCCAAAGTGGCTACCTTACCATTAAAGGATATGAGAAGAAAGGCAAGTTGTATCATCTCTGTTTCCCAAATCAAGAAGTTAGACAAGGGTTTTCTGATAGTCTCGTCAGGTATTATACTGCACAAGACATGAACAGATATGATGCCATCGTGTATGCTTATTCCAAGAATGTGCTCATCAATGACGATATGGGAGCCTTTATGCCTCACTTGAAGGCATTCTACGATAAGTTCCCATATACGATTATCAACAATAATGAGCGTCACTATCAAGCTGTAATGTTCACCATCTTCACTATGCTTGGCGAAGATGTGAAGGTGGAGCATACCACTTCGGATGGAAGAATAGACCTTGTGCTCAAGACGGATAAGAGTATCTTCATCTTCGAGTTGAAATATAAGAAGTCTGCTGATACCGCCATGACGCAAATCAGCGATAAGGACTATGCTAAGGCTTTTGCTGATGATGGACGGAAGGTAGTGAAAGTGGGTGTTAACTTCTCGGAAGACCAGCGAAGCATAGAGGATTGGGTGATAAAATAAATGACATCTTGAGGTTGATAAAACGCAAAAAATCCTGCCGGCATCATTGCCAGCAGGATTTTTTGTAGTATGCAAAGGCTATTCATCTTCCGTAATGATTTCTAAATCTTCAGCTATTTTCTTCAGTCTGTCTCTTATCCTCTTCGCCAAGGTTGGTGGCTTTTGCTGGATGACAGGCTTTTGGGGCTCTTCTTCTACGACTGGAGATTCTTCTGTCGGAGCATCGGGGATGAGTGGGGGCTGCTCATCATCAGGGATGTCTGTAGATTCTATGTTTGATGGCTCTATAGGAATATCCTCTTCTGGGGGATCTGCCTTCTTTTGAGATTGGAAGTCGTCACGTATCGGATGATAAAGCTTGTCGATAATTCTCTGGTAATCATCTTCGTCCTTGGTGGTTGTGACAGGATTGTCCTGAATTTCATCTGCCAGCTCGTTGTTGAGACCTGTTGCCAGGATGGTGACTTTGGCATCCTCATCCAGACTGTCATCATCTGAAAGACCCCAGATAACCTTGATGTCTGGATTCAATTCATCGAAGAAGGCATCTATCTCTCGCATTTCCCTAACGAAGATAGGGTGCTTGCTGGAGGTATAGATGTTGAAGAGGATGCGCTGTGCATTGCTGATGTCGCTGCCGTAGAGCAATGGGGAATCCAAGGCATTGAGAATGGCATTCTGAACTCTGCCTTCTCCGCTGGCCCTGCCCATCGCCATGATGGCGCCGCCGCCACTCTTGATGGTGGTCTCGATGTCACGGAAGTCGAGATTGATGGTTCCTTCTACGGTAATCAGCTCAGAGATGCTCTTGGTGGCATCGCTCAGTACCTTGTCTGCCAGTTTGAATGCATCCTTTACGGTTATCTCAGAGTCGGCATAGACATCGCAAAGACGTTCGTTGTTGACGATGAGCAGGGCGTCCACGTTCTTGCGCATTTCTTCTACACCCTGCAGGGCCTTCACGATTTTCTTTCGCTTTTCAAAATAAAATGGAATGGTGATGATGCCCACCGTCAAGATACCCATGCTTTTGGCGATGCCTGCGATGACGGGTGCTGCTCCTGTGCCGGTACCGCCACCCATGCCGGCTGTAACGAATGCCATCTTGGTTCCGTCATCCAACAGTCGCTTGATGTCTTCCTGGGTATTCTGTGCTTCGCTTCTTCCCACTTCAGGATTAGCACCTGCTCCCAAACCGCTCTTTCCGAGCATGATTTTTACAGGCACTGGGGATTTGGATAGCGACTGGCTATCCGTATTGCAAACGGCAAAGCTCACATTTACAATACCTTCTGAGTACATATTCTTAACGGCATTACATCCGCCACCACCCACACCAATCACCTTGATGATGTTCTTGGTGGTGTCTTCTGTCTGTCCGAAATCTATAGGTGTCCAATCTTCTTTCATCATTTTAATTTTCAATTTTGACCACAAAGATACATATAAAGAGTCAGATTACCTATGAAAAAATAAATGCAAGCCTTGCAAAAGATAATTTTTCCAAGGAGTGAAACGAAATTTCCCATTCTTTTTGTATTTTTGCAACCACTATGCAAGAAGAGACAAGAAATATGACCGTAGAGGAGAAGGCCGCTCTGGTAAAGCAGCTTTCCACCCAGCTTTTGGCAGAAGGAAGGACAGACCTTTTGCTGAAAGCCATCAGTGTGCCCGTATTGGAACAACTCCGTATTGAGGCGGCAAGGGCAACTCTCAGCCCTTTGGTCATTACGGAAGATTACCGCTTCTTGCTCCCTGACTATGGCAACAAGGAGGTGCAGCTCAGTCCAATCCACAAGGCTCTCTATCTCCTTTTTCTGAATCATCCGGAAGGAATAGAGTTCAAGAATCTGGTGGATCATCGTGAGGAACTGCTCTCTCTCTACCGAAAAACCGGCAACAGAATCGACCTTGAAAAAATCACAGAAACAGTGCGTCGCCTGACGAACCCTCTTGATAATGCCATCAATGAGAAATGTTCGCGTATCAAGGCTGCTTTCTCCGACTTGATGGACGAATACCAGGCAGACTATTATATCATTAATAGCCACGTGAAGCGCCACCAAGGCTCTTCAATGAAGATATGGTTCGAGAGGTTGAAAATTATCAACCTCCCGAGGGAACTTGTAATCTACCAATGTTGATCATTTATTATAAATATGGAATGGCAAACTTCACCAGAAAATATCCACCTCCAATGAGCCAACAATAAAGGATGGCAGCCAAGAGGAAAGGCTTAATGCCTGCTTTCTTGAATTTGTCAAAGCTTGTTTCGGCTCCCAATGCAGCCATGGCCATGGTCAGGAGGAAAGTATCTAGTTGGTTAATCCAATTCACTATGCTTTCTGGCAGCAAACCAAGAGAATTGAATCCGATAACTATCAGGAAGAGAATGGCGAACCATGGAATGCTGATTTTAGGCTTGTTGGTATCTGTATTTTCCAGACAGTTTCTTTTGGCAATATCCCTTGCAACGGTCCATGCAATCACCAGTAATACCGGTACCAGCATCATCACCCTTATCA
>URLG01000117.1 GCA_900548535.1 Candidatus Segatella intestinihominis
TAGCTGGCTCTGCAGGAGCAGCCGACTTGATGTTGGCATTACGCTCATTGAACATAGCCTTGACACGGCCCCAAGAAGTACCTGCGAGCACGATATCGCCCACCTTCAAGGTACCATTGGCTACCAATACGGTAGAAACATATCCACGACCCTTATCGAGAGAGGACTCAATGATAGTACCAGTGGCACGACGATTAGGATTAGCCTTCAAGTCGAGCATATCAGCCTCAAGGAGTACCTTGTCGAGCAACTCATGAACACCAATACCCTTCTTGGCACTAATCTCCTGGCACTGATACTTACCACCCCATTCCTCTACGAGGAGGTTCATATTGGCCAAGTCCTCACGAATGCGGTCTGGGTTGGCACCTGGCTTATCTATCTTATTGATGGCGAATACCATTGGCACACCTGCTGCCTGAGCATGAGCGATAGCCTCCTTGGTGGTAGGCATCACTGAGTCATCGGCAGCGATGATGATAATGGCGATATCGGTAGCCTGAGCACCACGGGCACGCATAGCGGTAAATGCCTCGTGACCTGGAGTATCCAGGAATGTAACCTTTCTGCCACTCTTCAATGTCACACTATATGCACCGATGTGCTGTGTGATACCACCAGCCTCACCAGCAATGACGTTGGTATTGCGAATCCAGTCGAGCAAAGAAGTCTTACCATGGTCTACATGACCCATCACGGTTACGATTGGAGCACGTGGCACCAAGTCGTTCTCGTCATCCTCTTCCTCGCTCACTGCCTCCTGAACCTCAGCACTTACGTACTCAGTCTTGAAGCCGAACTCCTCAGCCACCATATTGATGGTCTCTGCATCGAGGCGCTGATTGATAGACACCATGATACCTACACCCATCAAGGTAGAGATGACCTGAGTTACGCTGATATCCATCATCGTAGCCAACTCGCTTACGGTTACGAACTCTGTCAGCTTCAGTGTCTTGCTTTCCTTCTGCTCCTGGCGAGCTTGGTCTTGCAACTTCTCCTGAACAGCCTCACGCTTCTCCTTACGATACTTAGCACCCTTCTTGTTCTGGTTCTTGTTGGTCAAACGAGCCAACGTCTCCTTTACCTGGCGTGCTACTGCCTCGTCGTCAACCTCTATCTGGCGCTGACCGCCACGGTTGTTGCCGTTCTTGCCGTTGTTATTATTGTTGTTATTATTTCTGTTCTTGTTTCTATTCTTCTTGTTGCCACCGTTGTTACCATTACCACCGTTGCCATTATTCTGCTTAGCCTCGGCGTTGATATCAACGCGCTCCTTATTGATGCGTACACGCTTCTTGCGTTCACTGTGCTGCTGAGCCAACTTCTCCTCACGCTCCTTGCGGCGCTCTTCCTTAGATTTTTTCTTTGGTCGAGTGCTTTGGTTGAGTGATGACAAATCAATTTTACCCAACACCTTAGGTTCATTAGAGTTGAATTTCTTCTCGCTCTTCAATGTGAACACACTAGATGGCTGCGAAGAAGCAGCCTGTGGCTGTGCCTGCTGATTACCCTGATGTGGCTTCTGTGCTTGCTGGCTACCCTTAGCCTGAGCAGTCTGATGCTGCTTCTTAGTTTGGTTTTCCTGTTTCATTTCCTGCTTGTTCTGAGAGCCTTGAGGTCTCTGTTCATGATGAGATTCAGCCTTTGGGGCTACCTTGTTAGGCGCTTGACTGACGGCAGCAGCCTCGCGCTTAGGAGCCTCCGGCTTATTGGCAGCAGACTGTGCAGTAGGTTTCTTGCCCAAGTTATCCAAGTCAATCTTGCCCAACGGCTTGTACTGCTGCTGGCCACTTGACTCCAATAAGCTTTCGGCACGACTATCCTGCTGCTCTGGCGCACGCTTTTTGTCCTTTGTTTTCTTGGTGATGAGTTTTTCAGCTTGATCACGAACAGCCTTGTCCTGGCTAAAGGCGTCGGTCAACGCCTTATATTGTTGGTCGCTCAGCTTGAAGCTCGGCTCAGCCTTCACCTCTCCCAATTGTTTTCTTTTTTCCAGGAATTCAACTGCCGTCTGAAGTCCTATATTCAATTCACGTAGTGCTTTATTTAATCTGATGCTCATATATTACTTTTTATCTCCTATATATTTTTTTGTTAGATTCCCTGCAAGCACTCGCCAGCTAGGGAATTATTGTTCGAATTCGGCGCGCAACACCTTGATTACGTTGTCCACAGTCTCCTCCTCGAGGTCTGCCTTCTCTATCAACATAGTGCGTGGAGCATTGAGTACTTGCTTAGCAGTGTCAAGGCCAACGCCCTTGATTGCGTCGATAACCCACTGATCAATCTCATCTGAGAACTCATCCAAGTAGATATCCTCGTCTGCCTCATTCTCGTCCACCTCACGGAATACGTCGATGGTATACTCTGTCAACATAGAAGCCAACTTGATGTTCATACCGCCACGGCCGATAGCCTTGCTTACCTGGTCTGGCTTCAAGAACACCTCTGCCTTCTTGTTCTCCTCATCGATATTGATAGAAGTGATGTTAGCTGGTGCCAAAGCACGCTGGATAAACAACTTGGTATTGCTAGAGTAGTTGATGACGTCGATGTTCTCTCCATGAAGTTCGCGTACGATGCCATGTACACGGCTACCCTTTACGCCGACACAAGCTCCCACTGGATCGATGCGCTCATCAAAGCTCTCTACTGCAATCTTAGCACGCTCTCCTGGGAGACGAGCCACACGGCGAAGAGCGATCAACCCCTCTGCAATCTCTGGCACCTCAGCCTCGATCAAGCGCTGCATAAAGATAGGAGCGGTACGGCTCAAGATGATTCTTGGGTTGCTATTTGCATTGTCAACTCTGAGGATGACGGCACGTACAGTTTCTCCCTTGCGATATGAGTCGCCAGGCACCTGCTCAGACTTAGGCAGGATGAGCTCATTGTTCTCGTCATCTACGATGAGCACCTCGCGTTTCCAAACCTGATATACCTCACCAGCAATTACAGTTCCCACACGATCCTTGTACTTATTATAGAGAGAGTCATGCTCCAACTCTAGGATCTTGGAAGCCAAAGTCTGGCGAAGGGTCAAGATGGCACGGCGGCCAAACTTATTGAAGTCTACCTTCTCACTTACATCCTCACCAACCTCGTAGTCAGGTTCTATCTTACGAGCCTCGGTAAGAGTGATTTCCTTATTTTCGTCTTCCACTTCACCATCTGCCACAACCACACGATTACGATAGATCTCGAAATCGCCCTTGTCTGGGTTTACGATGACATCGAAGTTTTCATCACTACCAAAGATCTTTGCGAGCACGTTGCGGAAGCTTTCCTCCAACACGCTCACCAATGTAGTACGATCAATATTCTTGGTTTCCTTAAACTCGCGGAAAGTATCTATCATACTCGCAGTCAGTTCTTGCTCTTTTTTAGCCATAGCTTATTTGAAACTAATTATATATTTTGTATATTTTACTTTATCCATTTGGAACACGTGGTCCACCTCCTGCTTCACAGGACGCTTCTTACCTTCTACCTTGACTTTCTCTTCTACGCCCACGGTGAAGTCGTTGCCATCCACGGCTTTCAAGATGCCCTTCACCTTCTTGCCGTCGGCATCGAGCACCTCTACCTCCTTGCCCACAAAGTTGACATACTGCTGGGGTACCTTGAATGGCTGACCAAGACCGGCTGAGCCTACTTCCAGCTCATAGTCTTCATCATCACGACTCAAGCGCTCCTCGATATATCGACTCAAGGCAACACAATCTTCTATCCATACGCCATCGGCATGGTCTATTTCAACAACGATTCTGTTGTCGGGACTGATTTCAATGTCTACCAGGAAATATTCCTGATCCTGGAGCCATTCATCAACTAATTTTTTTACGACGTTTTTATCAATCATATATACCTTATTAAAATAAAATGAGGAACTCTTTCGAGCCCCTCATTCCACTGAACGTTTGCAAAATTACGAATATTTTCGTTATTCTCCAAAGTTTTTTCTGTTTTTTCTTCACAACGTGCACAATTTTAATCATTTGTGCACGATTTTGTACTTATTTTTTCACCGGATGCAGTATTTTTGCATATTCTTCGGGAGAATTAAGCAACTTTACTGCCTCCTTCACTTGCTTGTCATAGCGCAAGGAATTCTGGATGGCGCCAGCCTGGTAATAGTAGGCTGCCACGATGTCGTTTTCGAGTAGCTGCTTGATATAATTTTTATTATAATCCAAGTCTTTTGCCACATTATGGCTCAGCTTTTTCTTCAGCGCCTCAAATTCTTGCTTGGCATCCTCATAATAGCCCTCAAACTTGGCCAGTTTCTCCAGGTCCTTGAGATACTTCTCCGTCTCTCTGTCATACTTGAAGTCTGCCTTCAGCACGCGAGCCTTGAACTCATCATAGTCGGCATCGGTGAGAGCGAAGTCCTTGGCTGGAGCTATCTGTGGATGCCTGGCGATGTAATCCACCTCGTAATTGAGCATCACCTCATTGCTATCGCGGGCACCCGCCAGATAGAAGGCGATGTTAGGCAGCGAGTCGGGCTGCACCTCCACATCGGGCTTGATACCTCCGCCATCACGCACCTCTCTGCCCCCCGCAGTGTAGAACACCTTGGTCAGCGAGTCGGGCACATGCTCCACGTAGCCACCCTTGTCATGCTTATAGTTTAGCGCTTGCACGCATCTGCCACTAGGAATATAGTATTTGGCTGTGGTCAACTTCATCTGTCCATTGTATGGCAAATCCATCGTGGCCTGTACCAATCCCTTTCCGTACGTGCGCGTACCTAATATTACTGCTCTATCATAGTCTTGTAAGCTTCCGCTCATAATCTCGCTGGCACTAGCTGTATTGTTGCTTACCAGCACCACCATTGGCATCACGGTATCAATTGGCTCCACAGTGGTCTTATACACATTGTTGGATCGCTGCAACTTGCCCTTCATCTCGAGCACCATCTTGCCCTTGGGCAGGAACATATTGATGATGCTTACCGCCTCGCTCACCGAGCCACCGCCATTGTTTCTCAGGTCGAACACCAAGCTTTTGGCTCCCTGCTTTCTCAGATCGATATAAGCACGGCGCACATCCTTGGCACACTGGTCGGTGAAGCTATTAAAGTTGATGTAGCCTATTTGGTTATCCAGCATACCATAATAAGGGATGAAAGGCATCTGGATGGTACGACGGGTTATCTTCGTCTTGATGATTTTGCCTGTGCTAGGACGCTTCACCTTGAGGATAAAGGATGTACCTGGCTCTCCGCGTAAGTGATCGCTCACATATTCTACGCTCTTATCGGTCATCGACTCATCATCGATGCTCAGGATGATGTCACCCTTCTTGAGTCCCACTTCCGCGGCAGGCATATTCTCATAAGGCTCGCTGATGCATACGCGCTGAATCTGGAAGTTGTATCTCACCACAGCTCCCACGCCAGCATACTTGCCCGTAAGCATCTTTTTCAACTCGTCTACCTTCGACTCTGGATAATAAGTGGTATAAGGGTCCAAGCTAGCCAGCATGGCATTGACGCCATTGCCCACCACCTCATCGGCATCCAGCGTATCTACATACATCAAGTCAAGGTTCTTATAGATGCTATTGAATATATCCATATTCTTAGCCACCTTGAAGTCGTGATCCTTGTCCACCTGCGCAGAGACAGGAGCAGCAAGGAGCAGCACGAGCAGCGAAATCAATATCTTTTTCATTCTACCTCTTTATTTTGTTTATATTTGCCCACAAAAGTACGCATTTATTCTTGAAATCCGCTATTTTTAGCTCTAAAAGTGCATAAAAACCCAGAAAATTACATACTTTTGAAGAAAAAACGAAAAAAAACAGAGAAAAATTTGGTGATACAAAGAAAAGTTTGTACCTTTGCAACCGCAAATAAGGAAACGAACGCTTACTTATAAGCATCTGCTTCAATAGCTCAGTTGGTTAGAGCACCTGACTGTTAATCAGGGGGTCGTTG
>URLG01000118.1 GCA_900548535.1 Candidatus Segatella intestinihominis
CGCTCAGAAATTGAAGTAAACTTCATTTCATTCGACTTGCACTAACTTTCTTTATGTTGCTAAGAGAAAGTGTATTTCTCAAAAGCGAGTGCAAAAGTACAAACATTTTCCGAACCCACCAAATATTTCCAAGAAAAAGTTTAAAAATTAACGGTCTTTTAACACTTCAATGCATTTTCGTGACCTAAATGATACACTACACATTATAATATACATACGCACTCTCGCAGCTGTGTGCAGGCGCACACCCGCACTCAAGCGCACGCCATTTATATATGATATTGAGATTGGTGGCGATAACAACTAACCATTCCACTGACAACTTTTATAAAACAACACAGTTTGCGTTTTCTACCGCACACCGCACAAAATCCTTATATCTCGCTATCACTCTGCTAGTTACACAAGTGCGGTGTCAGTCTCAACACCACACAACACCGCACAACACCGCACTACCGATTTTTCGCTTTATTTTACATTATTTGTCAGGATATTGCACTTTCCGTATACTATTCATCGAAAAACCGAGTTTTTGCGAGCAACAATGCGAGTGCGGTGTTGTGAGGTGTTAGTGAGGTGTTTAGCCAACACCGCACTGCATTTAACATATTATTATACAGCGCATTAAGGTGCCTCTTGTGCGGTGTGCGGTAGAAAACGCAATCTATGTTTTTACAACGCAAAGATTTCTTACTACAACTATTATTCGAAAAATTTAGGATTTCTCATCCCCGATGTAGTGGAATCTATACCCCGATGTTCAAGAAAGTGCCGAGCCCAGGCACAAAAGTGCCCGTGGTGAGGGCACTTTTGTGCCCTAGCGAGGAACTGTTTTCGGATGGTCAGAGATCAGGCTACGGCTACAGAAGAAGACTTGTAGCTGTCAGTATCTGGAGCTGTCATCGTTGAGATTACTCGTGATGGCAAACAGATAGCTGTCAGAAAGATTGCCGTAAGATAAGAGATTATGGCATAAATTGAAAATCTTATGGAATAAATGTTAATAAAGCGTAGAGATAATCGCCTATATCAAGAAATGGCATTATCTTTGCGCTTGTTAATCATATAGGGGGGCTATACTCTATATATAATTAAGGTGTAGCTTCTCTATCAAAGAAAAGAATATAAATTAAATAGAAAAGAATATGACTGAAAAAGAAATGTACAATCTGATAAATAATCAGAACGGACAGCAGAGCAATGGCTTTGTTGTCAACGAGAAGGAAAGAGGACTGAGTAGTGCTTTCCCTGTATTGATGCGCAAGGTTTACACTTGGATGACCTTGGCACTGCTCATCACGGGTGTCACAGCCTTTGGCGTGGCTAGCAGCCCTACCCTCTTCATGAGCCTCAGCAAGATGATGTGGGGATTGATCATCGCCGAGCTTGCCTTGGTGTTTATCCTCAGTGGTGCCATCAACCGCCTGTCACTGGGTACGGCTACCTTGATGTTCATCGGTTACTCGGTACTGAACGGTGCGATGCTCTCATCCATCTTCCTGCTGTATGAGCCTATGGTGATAGCCAAGGTATTCTTCATCACCGCTGGTACCTTCGGAGCGATGGCTGTATATGGTTATACCACCAAGAAGGATTTGACCTCAATGGGCAAGATACTCTTCATGGCTTTGATCGGACTGATTATCGCTACCGTGGTAAACATGTTCTTGAAGAGCCCTGGCTTCGATTACATCTTGAGCTATATCGGTGTGGCTATCTTCATCGGTTTGACTGCCTGGGATAGCCAGAAGATTAAAGAGATGCTCCAGACTCAGTATGACATGAGCGAGGGCGCTCAGAAGCTTGCCCTCCTCGGAGCCTTGACGTTGTATCTCGACTTCATCAACCTCTTCCTCTATCTGCTCCGCATCTTCGGCAACAATAGAGACTAAAAACAAAGAAAGTTGGCTTGCCCATCCGCGGGTTTGCCAACTTTTTTCTGTTATTTTAGAAAAAGCAAATGATAAAGTCAATACTGAGTTTTTGATTGACACTGCAAAGATACAAAATATCTCGCAAAATGGGGTTTCAATTCGTAAAAAAACGATTTCATTTTGTAAATAAGGTGTTTCATTGGGGGAATGAAACTGTTTCTTTCCCCAATGAAACACCCACAACATCGCTTATTTCCTCGATGAACTGGCTAGATTACGATATTCTGTAGGCGAACAACCATGGGTAGCCGCAAAGACTCTTCGGAAAGTGGAGAGGGAATTGAAGCCCGACTTATCGGCTATCTCCTGAAGTCCGGCAGCGGATGATTGCAACAACTGCTCGGCATGCTTGATGCGGTAGTTGTTGACGAAGTCATAGAACGTATGTCCATTCTCCTGATTGAAATAGCGACTGAGATAGGTACGATTGGTTCCCACCTCACGTGCCACATCCGATAGTTTCAACTTAGGATTGAGATAGAGTTTCTCCTCATCGAAGAGGCGCTGCACCTCGGCTGCCATGCTAGAAGCCTCAGCTTCCGTCTCCTCCACGATAGGCACAATCTCCGTATCACTCAACTCGTCTATCGCCGACTCATGCTTGTAGAGGAAATAGCAAATAAACAACCACAATATCAGATTGGACACCTGATAGATATCATCACAGCTGTCATCTATCACAAAGCAAGAGATGATCCAAATAGCCAATATCAAGAAGAAGGTATGCAGAATGGCACGGAGCCAATTCAGGTTGATATTCTCCTGATAAGAGAATCGCTCCTTGAGTTGGCGGTTGTATCGATCTATCAAGACAAAGAGCACCAAGAAGGTGATGGTGCCATAAGCCGCTCCCCACACCACCAACATATAGAACCAAATGAGACTATTGGTGAGCAGATAGAAGATAGGCAACAGCAGGAATGGCAACTCCAGCAGGATGGCCTTGATCCACCTAAACCATCCCGGCTTCACCAGTTCCAGCAACACAAAACTATAGAACGGGATAATCATCATATCCAGCGCCGTGGTGAGATACCAGATATGTTCATTGTTGAGATCAAAGAAATAAAAAAACGCGATATCCTTCACAAACTGCAAATCTACCACTATCATCAACCACATGACCATGCGATGCAATAGGTCATTGCCCTTGCGCCAAAACATCCATGCCATCATGGAGAAGAACATCATGCTCATGCCATAAATATAACTAGTCAGTGCATCCATATCTCTTAAAAAAGCTTTTTCTAAAAAAAACAAAAGAGGCACACCTATGCTATCTCGAAAAGACTACACAGGCATGCCTACTTATATAAACTTATGATTAGACTTCAATCGTATATTCTATATATATTAATAATGTATAGAAAAAAGATTAGTCGATTTCCTCATCTGGCTCATAACCGCCCATCTCACGGATGGCATTCTTCAGCATGGTGTACTGCTGATAGAGGTGGTTGACAGCCTCCTCGCCCTTGGTGTAATCGTGCATAGGTGCCTTGAGGAAGAAGCTCAAGAAGCGCTGGATGCCATAACGACCAGCACGAGCGGCGAGGTCGCTCAGCAAGGTGAGGTCGAGCAACAATGGAGCGGCGAGGATAGAGTCGCGGCAGAGGAAGTTGATCTTGATCTGCATAGGATAGCCCATCCATCCGAAGATGTCGATGTTGTCCCATCCCTCCTTGTTGTCGTTGCGAGGTGGATAATAGTTGATACGTACCTTGTGATAGTACTGTGTATCCTCGTCATTGCCATGGCCATAGAGATCAGGCTGAACATCTGGCTTGAGGATGGTCTCCAGGGTAGAGAGTTTACTTACCTCCTTGGTGTGGAAGTTGGCTGGCTCATCGAGCACGAGACCATCACGGTTGCCGAGGATGTTGGTAGAGAACCAACCATTCAAACCGAGGCAACGGGTACCGATGATAGGTGCAAAACCACTCTTGACAAGGGTCTGACCAGTCTTGAAGTCCTTACCAGCGATAGGCATCTTGGTCTTCTCAGCGAGTTCCCACATAGCAGGAATATCGACGGTAGTGTTAGGAGCACCCATGATGAAAGGAGCGCCCTCAGTCAGTGCAGCGTAAGCATAGCACATAGATGGAGCGATGTGCTCACGGTCGTCAGCCTTCATGGCAGCCTCAAGAGATGCCAATGCGCCGTGGATTTCCATATCTATTGGTACATAGATCTCGGTAGAAGCAGCCCAGATGACAACGATACGAGCGCAACCATTCTTCTCCTTGAAGTCGCGGATGTCCTGGCGAAGGGCTTCCACCATTTCCCAGCGAGTCTTGCAGTCCTTGACATTATCACCATCCAAGCGCTTAGCGTAGTTCTTGTCGAAAGCAGCCTTCATAGGCACAACCTTCTCCAACTCCTCACGCACTGGGTTGATATCCTTCTCCTTCAACACCTCGGCATACATAGCTGCCTGATAAGCATTCTGTGGATAAACATCCCAAGTTCCAAACACGATATCATTGAGGTCGGCAAGTGGCACAATGTCCTTGTAATGCAGATATTTTTTGTCTGCTCCACGGCCTACACGAATCTTGTCATACTGAGTCATAGAACCTACCGGCTTGGCAAGTCCCTTACGAGCCATAAACACACCAGTCATAAAGGTAGTAGCAACAGCGCCACAACCTACGACCATAATACCCAGCTTACCTTCAGCTGGCTTTACTTTGTTTTGTTCCATAATTACAGGTTTTATTTATGCTAAGTCTTCTTTTGATTTAAATATATGTGCAAAGATAGTAAAAACTATTGAGTTTAGGTTGGTTTTCTAGGAAATTCTTGCAAACATTTACATTAATTAGCTAATTTATTCATAAAATGGACACAAACGAGGTCTTTTTATCCACTAATGATGACTTTCTAAGAGTAAAAAGAAACAAGGAGACTGAGAGGAAGAAACTAGCAAGAATGCGCCTTATTGTATAAATATACCACCCCGCATCTGCATAAAACATGCATAAATCTACAATTTACTGTATAAACAAGCATTTTTATACGAAATTATTTGGCTATTTCATAAATATATTGTAATTTTGCAGTCGATAAACGAATAAAAATACAACGTATGAAAGTAAAGAATAGCAGATTAGAAACGCTGAAGATGCTTATCTCAAGCCAAGAGCTGAGTTCGCAAGAGCAACTTTTGCAAGCTCTACACGAGGAAGGCTACCAGATAACCCAAGCTACACTGAGCCGCGATTTGAAGCTGCTCAAGGTTGCCAAAGCCGCCTCGTCCAGTGGCAAATATGCGTATGTATTGCCTAACGACACACTATACAAACGTGTCTCCAGCCCAGCATCCGTTAGCAAGATGATGGAGAGCACAGGCTTCCAGTCTATCAACTTCTCGGGCAACATGGTGGTCATCAAGACCCGTCCAGGATATGCAAGCAGCATCGCTTACAACATAGACAATAGCGACATCGCCCCTATCTTAGGTACCATTGCAGGAGACGACACCATCTTCCTGGTAAAGCGCAAAGGCTCTTCAGAAGAGGAAGTGCTCAATGCTCTGGAAGAAGTAATCCCAGACATCGCCCACAGCAGGAACCATCACTAGAGATTGGGATTTACACATTAATTATATATATAAGAAACAAGAACATTATAAAATAAAAGAGAAAAAATGGAAGAAGTAAAAGTAATGGTGGCTGACGAAAGTCACATCAAGTATATCGACACCATTCTGACTACAATCGCAGAAGCAGCAAAGAAACGTGGTTCAGGTATCGCCAAGCGTTCACCTGAGTATGTTGCCACCAAGATGCGCGAAGCCAAGGCGGTCATCGCTCTCCAGGGCGAAAAGTTCGCTGGTTTCAGCTACATCGAAACATGGGGCAACAAGCACTATGTTACCACATCAGGTTTGATCGTTCACCCAGACTTCCGAGGTATGGGATTGGCTAAGCGCATCAAGAACCTGACCTTCACGCTCGCCCGACAGCGATGGCCTCATGCCAAGATTTTCTCTTTGACATCCGGTTCGG
>URLG01000119.1 GCA_900548535.1 Candidatus Segatella intestinihominis
AGGTTCTTTAGTTTCAAAGAACAATTACTTGTACGACTTCACGTCGCAATTTGGGTACAAAGGTACACTTTTTATTTGAAATACCCTACCATCTTTATGCTATTTTTCTCTCTTTATATCTAAAAACAAGAAGATTGCTTTCATATCTGCTCAAAATTCACTACCTTTGCATGAGAATTACAAAACAAAAGATGAATACGACCAAGAGACATATCAGAACTCTATAAAACTCACATAAGAAACTTGACAATTATGAACACAAATATCTTATCACCAGAAAAAGACCCAATGGGCGCAGCTATCCTCAACTTTCAAAAGAAAGGAAAGGCTAACAAACTTCGTGTTCTCTCCTCCATGTATGAGGAAGACGAAATGCCTGTTAAGCATCTCTTCAGAAATTACGAAGAGATGCCTAAGTTGGAACAAAAAGCATTGGACTTGGCTAAAGGGAAAGTACTCGATGTAGGAGCTGGTGCAGGATGTCATACACTTGCATTGCAAGAAAAAACGGAGAAGTTTTTATCATCCCAAGAAGCCATCACTTCCGTCAAGGCGATTGATATTTCACCTTTGAGTTGCGAAGCTATGAAACTACGAGGCATCAAGGATGTGGAGTGCATCAACCTCTTCAATCCAAGTCTTGCCAATGGCTTCGATACCATTCTTCTCTTGATGAACGGGACGGGCATAGCAGGAAAGATAGCCAACCTCCCCACTCTCTTACTACGCTTGAAATCCTTGCTCAATCCTAACGGACAAGTTCTCATAGATTCCTCCGACCTCAAATACATCTACGAAAATGAGGACGGAAGTTTCGACATCGACCTCACTGGAGCTTATTATGGGGAGGTGGATTACCAAATGGTATATGGAGACATCAAGGGAGAGCCTTTCGACTGGCTTTACACCGACTACCCTTTGCTCAAGAGTATAGCAGAGAGCTGTGGTCTGCATGCAGAATTGGTAGCTGAGGGCGAACATTATGACTACTTGGCACGAATATTCCAATAGTCAGAAAACAAGAACGTACTTTTGAGCAGCCCTATTTTTCTTACAGAAGTTCACTCTTAAATTATACTATACTGAGTGGCTATTCGGAATTTACTGCAAATTTACAGTAAATTCCGAATGGGATAATCAATAAGCAATGTTTCCAACATCTTCTATTTTTATGTTATTATTACTGTTCTAACAACTCATACATGCTCTACAGTTTATTCGTTTACAAAACTACAACATCTTATGAAAACAACCAAACTTTTTCACCTTTTTATTCATTCAGAAATTTCGGGCGAAGCTTTATTCTATAGTTCTATCGGCACTACCACCTTCACACTAAAATTCCTTCCCATATTATACACACCTGTTCTTCCCGTAACCATATTCCGATCCAAGTATTTCAATCTGCTCAGATGGCTCTGGTAGGCACGATTGGTCAGGTTTTCTCCTGAGAGATAAATCGAGAGAAGACGCTTGCCATGACTCTTGATGTCAGTACCCGCATACAGATTCAGCAATGTATAAGAAGGAGTAGCCGTCTCGGTATCATTCGCCGCATAGAAGTGATTCTGACGGAGATTGCAATCCACTGCAAACTTCAAGAAGAGATTGTCGAAGGTGCGCCCGCCACAAATAAACTCGTACTTCACATCACCATTCCATCTCGGAGCTGGAGTCAAAGGCAGATACTTCGAATCTGAAGGCTGATGAAGTTGCACGGCATTGACATACGAGAAACTATTGCCGATATGCAGATGAGGCAATGGATGCACATCCACCCTTGCCTCGCCACCCCAAAGACGAGCGTCAGAGGCAGCAAACTGATAGGCAGGTGTACCATCCACGATGATTTCTTGCCCATCAGCATCCGCCATCTTCTGGATAAAGATGTAGTTGTCGATGCGATTGGCAAACAATGCCAACTGCGCCGAAACAATAGGCGAACTATAGTCCAGTCCTAAATCCACCTGCCAACTATGTTCGGGTTCCAAGTCTCGGTTGCCCATCTCATAGCGCATGGTTCCCTCATGCACACCATTCGAGCCCAATTCGCTGATGTTTGGCGCACGGAATCCACGAGACAGATTCAGCTTCACATTCCAATTGCTATTCAGTTCGTATGTCATACCGATGCTACCTGTCAAGGCATTGAAATTGCGCTTGAAGTCTTGGAAGCGAAGTTCACCTTCCTCCTCCAACGCCTCACTATGCAGATGGCGATGGTCGAAACGCAAACCGCCGCTGATGTTCAGTCTGCCTATCTCCTTGCTCATCGTGGCGAAGAGACCATAATCGAAGAGGCGATAAGCTGGCACCAGATATTCCGTACCCTTGTTGATGGATTGCTGCCACATACCATTGATACCCGCAGCAAACTTCCAGCCATTCATCTCTGGCGAGAGATAATGCAAGTCATAGTTGACGGTATGCAAGAGGAAGTCGAGTCCACACTCATCGGGATGCTCTTCCTCCTCAAACTCCTGACGGCGGTTTTGCTGATACCCCAACAAGAGTTTCAGATTTCCATCACCCAAGAACCAGGAGTTATCAAGCACCGCCTTGTAATGGTGTATCTGCTGATAAGGCATGGGCCTGCCATAGCCCTTCAAGTCATAGCCATCGGGCACCAAGAGCTCACCCGTCTTCCCATCTCGCTCACCCTCCACAAGTCCTGGGGTAAGATGATAATAATCGAGCGTAAGATGCGTATGTCCCAAGCGATAGTTATAGCCCAACAATTGCGAGAAAGCCTGCTCACGATAAGAAGAGCCAAAGACATAACCATCATATTTGTTCTTGTAGGCATGCGCCATCTTGCCACTATATCGGGAGTTCCAAACAAAACCAGCCTTATTACCAGCAAAGTTGAGCGAATAATCGAAAAGACCGTTGTTGGTTTGATAGCCCGTGGAAACATTCGCCCTCATATCTCCCATAGGAAGAGTTGGTGACGGATGGAAGATAATGACACCCGCCATCGCATCCGAGCCATACATCAAGCTTGCCGGACCTTTCAGTATCTCCACGGAATGAACGGAATAAGGATCCACTTCTATGCCATGTTCATCGCCCCACTGCTGACCTTCCTGTCGGATACCATCATTCACCACGACCACTCGGTTATATCCCAATCCACGAATCACAGGTTTGGAGATACCGCTGCCAGTGGTTACTTGTGAGATGCCAGGCTGATGGGCGATAGCATCAATGATATTGGTGGATGGCTGCGCCTCCAACTGGCGAGGCGATATGATGGAAACGGGAGATGGAGATTGCTTCAACTTTTGGCTGCCCGTAAGTCCCGTTACTACAACTTCTGATAGTTTTACATCCGATTCGGTGATAGGATTGTGCTTGATGGAATCAGGCACTACCTGTCCTCTTGCCGACGAGCATAGGCTCATCAGCAATATTGTGTTCAATATTGTTCTCATTGTTTTTGATTTACCTTAAATTACTAACATACTGATACGAAAGGAATAGATACAATTACTCCTTTCATATTCCAAAATCCCTAAAAGATAGTAATATAAGGTGGGGCACGAGTACTCTTGACATCATTCGCCCCCAACTGGCATGATGCACAAACAGATTGGCGAATGATGCGGTGAAGCACGATGAATGCCGCCAACGTCAAGATGGTTGGCGAGAGATAAGGTGTGCTTTGCAACTGGCAGAGCACACAATCGTGCATAGTATGTTGGAGAGCCAAAAGATGCCCATCATGATGAATATGTCGGGCACAGTCTTGGCATTGGATGGCAGCATCAGCCTTCTGCGCTTCCCCATGGTGGTGAAACGTAACCGCTATCATCATTGGCACATATACCAACAACAAGAGCCAAGCTATTCTGAATCTTTTATGAGCGAAATGCTGTCTAAACACGTATTTATCCTTTTACGAGAGCAAAGGTAAAACCTTTTGGGGAAATCACAAAACTACCAAGCATATTTTATCTTCCTTTTGCATTCCTTAAGAAACTACCTTCAACACATATCCCACTTGCTTTTCCTTTTACGACATCACCAGTCTCTTTTACGACATTTTTTACGACATCATTTGCCTCTTTTATGACATGAAGGCTGCCTTCTACGACAAATAAATCGCTTATGATTACAATAAATACCCGTTAGGAAATAAGCTAATTACATCATTGCTTGTCATTAAATACTTATTTCAAGGCACGAAATAAGTGTTTAACGACTATAAATAACTATTTCCAAACACGCAATTATACAATAATTAGAGTTCTGATGCGTTATATCTATATAAAATATATAAGTTATGGCAAAGTTTATCCAGCTAGAAATGCCTGATCTCAAGAATTATGGAACAAGAAAAAGACTGATATGAAAAAGAAGTTCATATTATATTTGTTGACAGCCTTAACACTCGTAGGTTGCTCATCACAAAAGGGGAAAGTTTGTAAACAAGAGCAGAATGCATCCCAACAAGAGCAGAATGCCCAGAAGCCATTAGAGGCAAAACCATCAACAGACAAAAGTTCTGTTAATGGCCAGGTAACATATCTCACCACTGCCGATTTCAAGCAAAAGGTGATGGATTACGAGGCTCATCCTCAAGAATGGGTGTTTGCTGGTCATCGTCCTGTAGTAATAGACTTCTATGCCACCTGGTGTCGTCCCTGCAAGATGATGTCACCTATCGTAGAGCAATTGGCCAAACAATATGCAGGCAAGGTAGATTTCTACAAGGTTGACATCGACCAAGAACCAGAACTTGCCTCCGTCTTCGGCATCCAAAGCATCCCCACCTTCCTCTTCATACCTATGAAGGGCAAGCCTACAGCACAGATGGGAATGATGGAGAAGGAAGAAATGGAGAAAGTGGTAAAGGGAATACAACAATAGAGATATTACCCCCGAAAAGGTATAATAACAGTAAATAGGCATACCATGAAAGATTATTTCACAGAACAAATAAATCGCTCATAATTTGGATATCAAGTAGAAATTTTGTATCTTTGCAGCCTAATTGCGACGTGAAGTCGTACAAGTAATTGTTCTTTGAAACTAAAGAACCTCTTA
>URLG01000120.1 GCA_900548535.1 Candidatus Segatella intestinihominis
GTACCGAGCACCCTTACATGTCCATGCTCTCCCATCACATCGAAAGGATGCTGTTCATCATGCTTCACCTGATAATAGATACATCCCTTCATCTCCACCTTTCTGCAATCATCTTCCTGATAGGAAAGAGAAGAATGAGGCATCAACGAAACCTTCGTTCCATCAGGCAGATGATACGCCATTACTTCCGATCCAGCAGAAAGCGTCACCGCCTTTGGCTGCAAAAGCGTATAGGCTCCTATGGTGAAGAGCACCAGAATAGATGCTGCCACAGCTATCCAGCGGATGCGACGCATACGTAAAGATACAGTTGCTGCATGCGAAACTTCTTCATCAGCAATGCCAACCCGAGCCTTCACCTTCTGCAAGGCCTTCCTGGTATCCAGCTTGCCCGGCTGAAAATACTTCAGCACAAAATCCTGTTCATTCTTGTTGATCTTCATCATAGAATCCCTTTCTTCCTTTAAAATTGTCCTGTAATAGATGCAAAGAGCGTATTGGTATGCTTATACTTCTCGATGCCATTATATCGCTTACCCTTCGTATAGCGGATATTTTTTCTGCCATTTTCGATATTGAAATCGCTTGTCAGCCATCCCAAAGATAGAAACACGTCGCCCGAACGGAAGGTCAAAGCCGACTTGATGCGCCAAGCCAGCCATTTTCCGCCATGATTACTGACGGTTCGGGTAGTTGCATTACCATAAAGCTCATCTGTATAAGATGCAGGATGCCCCACACCTTGTGCGTCTTTGATTTCGGTAAAAGATACCCTATCATTATAAAATGGCGTGATGCAGAGTCCCGGCTCGCAATGCAGCAACAAGCCCGCAGTACGACGCTTGCTCAACCACAAGGTTGGAGTACGAAAAGCCAAGCCTGGCGTCAGGTTGATTTGAATAACCCTCTTCGGATCATATTCATCATCTTCATAACGTTCCATCAATGGTCTATCCCCGTGGTTATCGTTCCATTCTATTCCACAGGAAACACCGGCATAAGTCAGAGGATAATAGGCAAATGTCAACTCAACCATGTAGCTACATTCATTGGCATCACAAAGTCCGCCCGTAATACCTGCCACATAGCGCAGCAGTTTGGTATCTTGCTTTAGCTTCATGCGATTGATCATCTCCACACGCTGTTCAAAAGTCATAGAATCCTTCACCGCTTCCACGGTATCATTCTAGACACTATAACCCGTATTCTTCTTTTGAGCAGAAACATCAGAACCCTGTGCCTTGCCGGCAATGGCAAAGCACAAGGCACCTAAAATGATAAAAAGACTTCTTTTCATACTCCTCACCTTTTTTATTTGGTATATATTCCGCCTTGATTATCCGATGGTGCCGATGGCAATGGGGCGATATACTTCGAAGCTTCACAGACATTAAATCCTGCCACTACACCGAAACCACCTTTTACGTTTGAATAAGTAGGTGTCACCTGCATCAATCCAGCGTCCGCCCAACTATTGCTCTGCGCATCGTTAATGCTCTTCAAGAAGCGATAGTACTCTGGAGTAACCTTGCAAAGTTGTACATTATAAGTAAAGCCAAACAAACGGTCCCAACCATCATACGTGTGCCAATAAGAATCATTACTGTGCACTTCCAAATGCATCGTATAGGTCTGTCCATTTATCGTCCGGTCATTGAAGATATAAGCATCATCAAAGTATTTGTATTCGTCAAAGCCGAAATCATCATCCAACTCTGACTTCTTGTTAATCAATGGCTCACTGGTGGTCACCATCTCAGGCCAAACAATATTTGATGCCAAACTATCAAAACACCATTCATATTCATCCTCCCTACCCCAATAATTAAGATAATCTTGGTAATTATTAACATAAACATCATGTTGCCATCTATTGCCTTCTTTGGGAACACCTTTCAAGTTTCCATATTTCTGCTTGCGAGTTACCTTCACAGAATAATAATCCGTGGTTGAAGCAGGGTCACTAAAAGTCGCTTCCAACTTATCTACCGAGAAATAAACATCATGATCCGACGATTTCTCTTTCAAATGGATGTCACCTATATTTACATCAACCTTCTCGGGAATGGAAGTCGAAGCAGAAACCTCGGAGAGACCATCTGCCGATACCTGGACCTCAATCTTATCTCCTGCCTTCTGCTTTCCTACGGCATAATACTGTCCTATTAGGGTAGAAAGAGACCAACTATCGGAAACTTGAGAAAAGGACTGCGCTTCCTTTATGTTTTCGATACGTTTCACCTCCTGTGGCATTCCATTTACCTTATATACGACACTTGCATCCACGGTTAAACGTGATTGGGTATCTATATCTCCTTTGAAAGAAGAAACGGGCAAGCTTTTCGTTACAACGATAAGTGTGGTATCTCCCTCCGTTGGAAAACAATAAAGTACCAACCGGGGAGTATCTTGCAGCTTCTTTACATCAAAATCATCTATACAAGAAGAAAAGGCCACGCTCATCAAAAAGAAGAACAGTCCCCATCTCCAACTTACATTGATTTTTATTCTTCTATGATTTGTATTCATATACAATGAAATTTCTTTTGTTTTAAAACTTGATAGTATAGCTAAATGAAGGTATTATTGGAATAAATCCCTTGTTTTTCGCCTCAAACTGCTGCGTACCCTCATTATAGTCCACCTTGACGTACATCGAGTTAAGATGGCAATAAGCATTATAGATGCTCAAATTCCAAATGCGCTCATGTCCATGCTTGGTGACATGACGGAAATCGAATCCCAAGTCCAAGCGATGATAAGCTGGAAGCGTCAAATTATTGGGGATGGCATAGACATAAGAGGCGGAATTCCACCACTTCCCGTAATACTTGCCTTCTTGATCTGGCAAGCTTGGAAATGCCGCCAACTGGGTTGGCACCGTGGCATGATTGCCCGTGTGATAGTTCCAGACCGCAAAGCAACTCACCTTCTTGTTGAACGCATACCGCAAGGACAGATTCAACTTATGGCGGTTGTCAAACTTGTCGTAATACCAATCCTGATAGAAGTCATCATACTTTCGCTTGTTCCAAGAGAGCGTATAAGAACCACTCAAAGTCAGATGATTGGTGCGATAAGTGGCATCAGCCTCAACGCCATAGAAGAGCCCCTTGCCATCCATCACTTGCGAATCCCAATGCTCAACAGGCGGCTCTATGCCTACCCAACTGCTGTATTGAAGCAGATGCTTGGACAACTTGTAATACCCTTCGAGCGACAGAAGCCAATGGCGGTTGGGCTGGGCATAGATTCCTGCCGCAAACTGATAAGAACGCATTGGCTTCAGATTTCGGGTAGTCGGTACCCAATAATCCGTAGGCAAGGACAAGTAGCTGTTAGAGACCTTATGCACATACTGGGTCATCTGAGTAAAGGAAGCCTTCAGCGACACCTCATTGCTCAGTTGATATTTCAGGGCAAAACGTGGGTCGATATTCAAGAAGTTCTTGTTACTGATATGAAAAAGGCCCATATTGAAGCCAACATTCATACTCCAGTTGCGGTTGATATTGATTTCATCCTCTGCGTATACCGTCCACTCATGCGCCACATGACGATTACTACTATTCATTCGGATGGTATCAACTTGGGCTGATGCATTTCCCTCATATCCAGTATAATCCAATTGCATAGCTGTCTGGGGGCGAAAGAGATGCATCGTATAGTCGCTTCCAAAACGGAAATGATGACGAGGGTTCGGACGGTAATCGAATGCCAGACGATAGCCCGCATCATAAATCGTTGAGGTATAACCATGCTCCAAGTGAGTGACAGAAGTGGCATTCTCTCCCGAAGGATTGATATAACGATCATCATCCAAGGAATACAACTTGGAACGATTATGGGAATACACTGCTGTAATGTTTGAAAAGAGCTTCGGAGAGAACAGGTAGTTCCAGTTGAGTGCAACATTAAAGTTTCCCCAATCCAGCTGCGACTTCGTCAAGTCCTTGTCATAGCTTTGGTTGGGTTGATACCCATCTGCCTTACTTTGATCAAAATCATCCTTCACGTCCCAGCTGTCTTTTCCTTGATAGAGACTCAAGTCTATTTTCGAACGGTCGTTGAAACGATGGGTTACCTTGGCATTCAGGTCCATGAAGTAATAGCCTATCGAAAGTTTCTCATCCGGATCAGAGAAAGCCTTGGTCAGGGGACGGGACAGCAAATCCAACCAGGAACGGCGCATACCTATATTATAAGAGGTCTTGCCTTTCCGGATAGGTCCCTCAAACTGCACACTGGCATCAAGCAGTCCGATGCGATAGGCACCATGAAACTGATTCATGTTTCCATCGGCTGTACGCACATCCACCACCGACGACAATCTTCCACCATATCGTGCAGGAAAGCCGCTCTTGTAGAAATCCACGTTTTTCACCACATCGGCATTGAAACTAGAGAAAAGCCCCAGCGCATGATTCGTATCATAAAGCGGAGTACCATCCATCAGATAAAGGTTCTCATCACCATTGCCGCCATGCACATAGAGTCCGCTTGCCAACTCCTGTCCTTCTGCCACTCCACTCACACGCTGCAGGGTCTTCACCACATCCGGCGAAGACATCAGGGCAAACTCTGTCTTGATATCCTTGTTCGAAAAGGAGCGCTTGCCGGTTTGTGTGGTCAGAAGCGGAGAGTTCAAGTCGCCATCTACCACCACCTCAGGCAATTTACCATCAACATGGAGTGCCATATTATGATGCATATCTTTCGAGAGATTCAGTTTCTCTACCTTGTCGGCATAGCCCACATACGAAAAGCGAAGCTGGTGCTCGCCTTCGGGCAGGGTAAGCGAAAAGAAACCATATTCATTGGTGGTTGTACCGATGCCATCCGTCAGATCATAGATGGTGGCATTAATCAGCGATTCGCCACTCTCGTCACGGACGTATCCGCTGAGAGTGTGGCGACGCTGAACCTGCTGAACTTTGTGATCTATATTCATGTAAGACGATGATATCTGTTGTACGGGTTTTCGCTTCAATATCACATAGTTCGCATTGATAGTATATAGAATATGAGTTTTCTCGAAAAGCGCCTTC
>URLG01000121.1 GCA_900548535.1 Candidatus Segatella intestinihominis
TACACAAATTACAATTCCTTTGTTTTGCATTTCTATTTATTGTTATTAATTTATTATTTTCAGCCTTTATTTTTCTTAATTTTCAGCCATACAATACCTTATTAGATATATAATGACGTGCAAAAATAAGCATTTTTTTTCTTATATAAGAATAATTTGCGCTATTTTTGCTTTTTAGGGCGCATTTTTAGCTTACAGATGATAGGATAATGGTCAGAAACGGCTATTTTGTCGTCTACTTTGCATTCATAAGGCATCCAATCGTCTGAGCACATGATATTGTCGATGCGCACAAAGAATCCACCATGATGATAGCTGATGCCCTGCCCGTTGCCGCTAGCCACGAAGCAGTCGGTCAGGTTCTTGGCGATGGTGCGATGGGCATAAGATATCGGACCATCATTGAAGTCGCCACAGAGGATGGTACTCATCACCTTGTGCTGATCAATGTATCGAGCCACAGCCTCAGCCTCGGGAGCTCGCTTGCGAGTGGCCTCGGCTAGTTTTACGATGAGCAACTTGGAAGTTTCCTCGGCAGTATCAGCCTGCAGCTTGCCCAGTGCCAGCTGCTTGAACTGCTTTCTATCCTCCAAGCTCAATCCTGTGGTCTCAAGATGGTTATTGATGAGCAACACCTCCCTATCCTTTATCTTCAAACGATAAGCCACGCTCATATTGCCCCTCGACTCGTAGGGTATCAGTTCCTTGGACAAGATAGGATACTTGCTGAGGAGCATCAGGCAGTTGCCACCCTTGGGATGAATGGTGGTATCTTGATAGGCATACATCGGCTTGAGCATACTGTCTATCTGCTCTTGATTCTTGCCATTGGGCATAGCCTCCTGCAAGCACACGATGTCAGCATCTTGCTCGGCTATATAAGCCAAGCAAATGTTGGAGCCCTCCGCATCATCAGTCTGATTGCCAAAGTTCCAAGTGTTGTAAGAGAGCACCTTGATACTGCCCTCGGGCGCCTCACCTTTGATATTGATAGGCATGTACTTACGCACCGGCACAAAGCTCACCAAGAACCCCACGAAAGGAATCAGGGCATACTTGGAGCGAAACAAAAGCCAGAAGCAAAGGAATCCGAAGTTGACCAGCAAGAAGAAAGGAAAGGTGAGCCCTGCATTGGCAAAGACACCCATCTTCTCTGGTGGCAACATATCGGAAAAGCCCACGAGCAGCATGAGGATAATGGTAGCCACATTGGCTCCCGCTATCACGCGATAAGTAAACTCCTTGAATCCTTTAAACATCTATATCTTGATTTTGCAAGTTACTATATATTAATAATGAGCACGCCTCACATTTATCTGCTTTGCTCAAAGAGGGTTTGCTTCTCCTCCTTGGTCAAGCTGTCATATCCGCTCGTACGTATCTTGTCCAGTATTCTGTCTATCTCCGCTTGCGAAGCCTTCGTGTTAGGTGTGCATTCGGCATCCTGCTGATAAGCCTCGGAAGAATAGTCGGTATTCTGCTTATAGGAGAAATGGCTCTTGCTGCCTCCTCGCTTGCCTCCAAACATATTCTTCAATTTCTCAAAGGCATCGGCAGCCGAGCTATTCTGATAGCCACCATTCTGATAATAGTCCTGACGAATCTGCTTGCGCCAATATCTGATCATGAAGAAACCAAACACCATACCACCCAAGTGAGCAATATGAGCCACACCATCGCCCGTAGTAGCCAAAGCCGAACCCAATTCGATGGCAGCATAGCCTATCACAAAATACTTAGCCTTGATGGGCACAGGCAAAGGGAAGATGAAGATGCGCTCATTAGGATAGATCATGCCAAACGCCAAAAGGATGGCATAGATGGCACCTGAGGCACCCACTGTGGTCAACTGATTAAGATAATCCCCCATCGGCAGGCGGGCACCATTGGCATCCACGATAAACTGATAGGCGGAGAAGTCATTATACAGGTAGCTGACATACTGCGCAGCCTCCTGGAAAAGACCTGCTCCCACGCCACAAGTAATGTAATAAAAAAGGAATTTCTTTGGTCCCCATGCTCTTTCCACTACACAGCCAAACATCCAAAGGGCAAACATATTGAAGATGATATGTTCCCAACCGCCATGCATAAACATGTAGGTGAAGAGTTGGTAAATGCGAAAGTCGGAAGCCATAAAGAAATGCAGTCCGAGCCATTCATTGAGTAGATAACCTCCAGACGCATCATGCCCCATCACAAGGCAGAGTATGAAGGCTACTACATTCACTATCAACAAATTCTTTGTTACTATTGGAATACTACGCATAATAATTTTCTCTTTAAAATCTATTTCGGTGGCAAAATTACTAAAAATATCCGTGAAATCAGCCAAAAATAGGTATATTACACTTAATTTTCAATAAAAATATCATTTTTCTTCATTTTTTGTTTGAACTTTAAGAGGAAAAGACTATATTTGTAAGCAAAAACGAAAAAGAATAAAATTATTAATCATTTAATAACGTAAAATTATGAACAAGACAGAATTGATCGACAAGATTTCAGCAGGTGCTGGTATCAGCAAGGCTGATGCAAAGAAGGCTCTCGACGCTACAGTAGTTGCACTTAAGGACGCTCTCGTAGCAGGTGACAAGATTCAGTTGGTAGGCTTCGGTACTTTCAGTGTAAACGAGCGCCCAGCTCGTGAGGGTATCAACCCAGCTACTAAGGAGAAGATCCAGATTGCAGCTAAGAAGGTCGCTAAGTTTAAGGCTGGCGCTGAGCTCGCTGACGCAATCAACAAATAATTGTAAAGATTATTCTATAAAACAACATAGGGCAGTCCTTTCGGGCTGCCCTTTTGTCATGCTATTGGGTTATCTTATTTTGGCTGCTTACCAATGTAAGCTAAAATACCACCATCTACATAGAGAATATGTCCATTTACGGCATTGGATGCATCAGAAGCCAAGAACACGGCTGGACCTTCCAGCTCTTCTGGGTCCAACCAGCGACCAGCAGGAGTCTTGGCACAGATAAAGCTGTCGAATGGATGACGGCTACCATCAGCCTGGCGCTCACGAAGAGGAGCGGTCTGAGGAGTGGCGATATAACCAGGGCCCAAACCATTGCACTGGATGTTATACTCACCATACTCTGAGCAGATGTTGCGTGTCAACATCTTCAAGCCACCCTTGGCTGCAGCGTATGCAGAAACGGTCTCGCGGCCCAACTCACTCATCATAGAACAGATGTTGATAATCTTACCATGACCCTTCTTGATCATACCTGGGATAACTGCCTTGGATACGATGAATGGTGCAGTGAGGTCGATGTCAATTACCTGCTTGAAGTCATCTACCGACATCTCTGTCATAGGAATGCGCTTGATGATACCTGCGTTGTTAACCAGGATGTCAATTACGCCGAGTTCCTTCTCGATATCAGCTACCATCTTCTTCACCTGCTCTTCGTCGGTCACATCGCAGATATAGCCCTTGGCATCAATACCCTTTGCCTTGTAATCAGCCAATGCCTGGTCCATGTGATGCTGGTTACGGCAGTTGAAAGCAATCTTAGCACCCGCCTTGGCATAAGCCTCGGCAATAGCGAAACCGATACCATAAGCGGCACCAGTTACGAGGGCAACCTTACCCTCCAATGAGAATAGTTTGTTAAAGTCCATACTTCTATATTTTCTGTTGTTTGATTTGTTACGAGGGCAAAGATACAAAATATTTTTGAATCTAGCTCTTAATCAATACGAAAGATGCGACCTTTTTTACTTATTTTCTCATTTTATTGACTACATTTCCTAAGTTTGTCCCTTTTTACGATGTTATATTCATACACTTATCGTATCTGAACACCCAATGTTTCTTCTATTACCTGGATGACCTGCGGGATGGAATCTGTTTCAAAATCACCCGTCAGACGCTTACTTTCATCAGAAGCTGTATATTTAACACCTGACAGTTCTGTCAATTTCTCCAATACTTCTGATAGCGGTGTATTGTTGAAATGCAAACGATGCGTAGCCCATGCCACATCGTTGATGTCATAATCAGCCAAAAACTCCGGCTGGGCAGCACCATTCTGCAAACGTGCCCGCTTGCCTTTAATCAGGAAGACGCCCTCTTCAGAGTTACGAGCCGTGAAAAGCACCTTTCCGCTGGTTACCATCACTTCGGGAGCATCCGTTCTTTCATCCACCATAAACTGGGTACCGAGCACCCTTACATGTCCATGCTCTCCCATCACATCGAAAGGATGCTGTT
>URLG01000122.1 GCA_900548535.1 Candidatus Segatella intestinihominis
ATAAGGCTGAGCGCGAGAAGATTGACAAGATGAACCAGGCAGACAGCATGATCTTCACCACCGAGAACTTCTTGAAGGACAACGGTGATAAGATTCCAGCAGACAAGAAGCCAGGTATCGAGCAGGCTCTCCAGCAGTTGAAGGATGCTCACAAGGCAGGTGATGTAGCTGCGATCGACAGTGCCATCAACAACCTTAATACAGTAATGCAGGCAGCTAGCCAGCAGATGTATCAGGGTGGTCAGCAGGCAGGTCCTCAGGGCGCACAGGGTGCACAGGGCGGTCAGCAGGCGCAGGGCGGTGATAACGCTCAGGATGTTCAGGACGCAGACTTCGAGGAGGTTAAGTAATCTCCTCTCTGCTTAGAGCAAGAGAAAATGCTTGCAGAGCATCGGCTCTGTGAGATATAAATAATAAAAGGTGTACAACGAGAAACAAGGAGTTTTGAGTTGTACACCTTTTTTCGTATCAATTTCCTTATTTCATGATGTCATTGTCTGTATCTTTGAGGTCGATGGTCTTTTCTGCCGATGTATAGAAACAATAAAGGCAAATATCCCAATAGGGTTAATATTGGGTATTTGCCTTTACTTTTATAGAGTACACCTTATTATATATATACTATATGATGATAATAGGTGCAGTCTTTCTTTTTACTTCTGCTCCTTGTTAGCCAATGCCTCACGCACTTTAGCCTCCAATTCATCGAGCAACTCTGGGTTGTCCTTGAGCATAGCCTTGCAGGCATCTGCGCCCTGACCCAACTTAGAGCCCATGTAGCTATACCAGCTACCGCTCTTCTCGATGATATTGTTAGCTACTGCCAAGCCGAATACCTCACCGGCACGGCTGATGCCCTCGCCAAACATGATGTCGAACTCTGCCTTGCGGAATGGAGGAGCCACCTTGTTCTTCACTACCTTGACACGAACCAGGTTGCCGATTACCTCGTCGCCGTCCTTGATGGCTGTAGCCTTGCGGATGTCGAGACGTACAGAAGCGTAGAACTTCAGGGCGTTACCACCAGTAGTGGTCTCTGGGTTGCCGAACATCACGCCTATCTTCTCACGCAACTGGTTGATGAAGATACAAGTAGTGTTGGTCTTGCTGATAGTAGAGGTGAGCTTGCGCAGTGCCTGGCTCATCAATCGTGCCTGAAGACCTACTACGTTGTCACCCATATCACCCTCAATCTCCTTCTTAGGAGTCAAGGCTGCCACAGAGTCGATGACCACGATGTCTACGGCTGCTGAGCTGATGAGCTGGTCGGCAATCTGGAGAGCCTGCTCGCCATTGTCTGGCTGAGAGATCCAGAGATTGTCTACATCTACACCGAGCTTGGCTGCATAGAAGCGGTCGAAGGCATGCTCTGCATCGATGAATGCTGCGATACCACCAGCCTTCTGTGCCTCAGCGATGGCATGGATAGCGAGAGTTGTCTTACCAGATGACTCTGGACCATAGATCTCGATGATGCGTCCCTTAGGATAACCGCCTACGCCGAGGGCATTGTCCAGGGCGATGCTACCAGTAGGGATAACCTCGATGTTTTCTACATGCTCGTCGCCGAGTTTCATGATGGAGCCCTTGCCGAAGTCTTTCTCTATCTTCGCCATGGCTGCCTGAAGGGCTTTCAACTTGCCCTCGTTAGGATTCAATGAACCCTCCTGTATTTCTTTTGCCATAAGTTTCTTTTTAAAAAAATATTAATCAATCTCAAGGTCTCCATCAAACACCTCATGCCAAGGCAAACCCTGCTTGTTGAGCTGCTCCATGAATGGATCAGGATCGAATTCCTCTACGTTCCATACACCTGGCTTCTTCCAGATGCCCTTGAGGAACATCATCGCACCAATCATGGCTGGTACACCGGTGGTATAGCTTACGCCCTGCATGCCAGTCTCATTGTATGCCTCCTGGTGCTTGCAGTTGTTATATACATAATAGGTGTGCTCCTTGCCATCCTTCTTACCACGGATGCGGCAACCGATGGATGTCTCGCCGTCGTAGTTCTCGCCGAGGTCTTGTGGATTAGGCAACACTGCCTTCAAGAACTGCAATGGCACAATCTTCACCTTGGCTGTCTTGCCTGAGCCATCTGCCAATGGAGCCTCATATTCGATTTCGTCGATGCGGCTCATGCCGAGGTTCTGAATGCAGTCGAGGTAAGTGAGATACTGCTGGCCGAAGGTCATCCAGAAGCGTGCCTCCTTGATGGTAGGATAGTTCTTGACCAAGCTCTCCAATTCCTCATGGTGCATCAGATAGCTCTCACGAGGACCGATGTTAGGATAGGTGAGAGGTTTGTGGATAGACAATGGGTCGGTCTCAATCCATTCGCCATTCTTATACCAGAGTCCCTTCTGGGTAATCTCACGGATGTTGATCTCTGGGTTGAAGTTAGTGGCGAAAGCCTTGTGGTGATTGCCTGCGTTGCAGTCCACGATGTCCAATGTCTCGATCTCGTCAAAGTGGTGCTTGGCAGCATAGGCGGTGAAGATGCCGGATACACCTGGGTCGAAACCGCAACCGAGGATGGCGCAAAGGCCAGCCTTCTCAAACTTGTCCTTGTATGCCCACTGCCATGAGTACTCGAAGTGAGCCTCGTCCTTAGGCTCGTAGTTGGCTGTGTCCATATAGTTGCAGCCACATGCCAAGCAAGCGTCCATGATGGTGAGGTCCTGGTAAGGTAAAGCGAGGTTGATGACCAGCTCTGGCTTGTAGCTATTGAAGAGAGCCTTCAACTGCTCCACGTCATCGGCATCAACTTCTGCCGTCTGGATGTCCATCTTATAACCCTTGTCATGGATAGACTTCACCAACTTGTCGCACTTCTCCTTGCGACGGCTGGCAATCATGAACTCAGTGAACACGTCCTGGTTCTGTACAATCTTGAAGGCAGCTACGGTAGCCACGCCACCTGCGCCAATCATTAAAACTCTGCTCATTTTATATAATGTATAATTAATAATTTATAATTAATAATTAGGCTTGCGCCCTTGATACTGTAGAATTCTTCACTCTTCACTTGATTTCATCCGCCGAGATGCCGAGGGCATTCATCAGCGAATAGCCTAGGATTTCCTGTCGGAAGTTGCCACCTGGCAGGGGCTGCATGGCGAAGAGGGTAACTCGCTTCTCGTCATCCACCTGTCTGAGCATGTCGCGCAGTCGGTCGTAGGCATCGCCAACCTCAGAGTTAGGGATAATCATCACTCTCTTCACTTCCTTGGCATTGCATACGGTGCGAGCCACGTCGACGAGAAAATCGTCTTTGCCCACCATCTTTTCTTCCGTAGGATAAGAGGAGATGATAAATTCGCCCAACTTCTCGTCCTTGAATGCCTGTGCATTGAGGCCTTTCTCAAAGTTGGCTGGGCGGAAGTTCTGCATCGCCATCTTCTGCTTGTCATGGATAAGCACCACTTGGGTTTCGTGCTCACCCTCACGCAGTCCTCCGTCTAGGGCGATACACACCGCCCACTGTGCCATATCGGCAGGTTGGATGCGGCGATTAATCATTCGCTCGAAGTTCACGATGAGGTCGAACGCCACCTTGTCGATGTAGTCAGCATCGGCAATGATCACGTTCTCTGTCCATTTGATATTGCTATTATCAATATTTATATTGTTTGTATCTATTGGATTCATGTTGCAAATATACGAATATTTTTTGTAATAGAGACGATTATAAGATATAAAATAATAAAAAAGGTGGAAATTTCATCATTTCGTTATATCAACTTAGCCAATTGGTGCCCTGCAAGCACGGCGATGAGGCCGAGTGCCAAGCTGCCAAAGAGGTAGAGCATCATATAGGTGTAGTGCTCGTCTTTCAAGAGTCCCGCCCCCTCGTTCATGAAGGTAGAGAAGGTGGTGAAACCACCGCAGAACCCCGTGG
>URLG01000123.1 GCA_900548535.1 Candidatus Segatella intestinihominis
TTGCTCAGGTACTTATAAATAAAGTTAAATCAAAGTGTTGCGGAATTAAGGATGAATATATTTAATTTTCCCGACTTTACGTTGGTTAACCGAGTAGTACCCAAGGTGGCTTTTTATAGCCATCTTGAGGTAACGGCTCGCATGAAATCTGCATTTGTTGAGAATGTAGAGCAGGTAGTTTGGCTCTATAAGTTGGCACCCAGCAATCTGCATGTGGCAGATGGAAAGGATGTTCACGAACTCACCATCTTTCTTATTAAGCTTAAAAAGGGGATTTCAGACAGCTCTGACATCTTCCGTTATATTGATAGCAAGTTACCCCGACATACGATTTTCATCATTCAACAGGATAACCGATATCAGTTATTGGTAAACTACAAGCAATGGAAGGATGCTTCTGCTGGCACATTCGAAATCATCAAGTCATTTTCTACAGACTGGTTATCAGAAGAAATGCTATCTCTCCGTCTGGATAGTACTTCTAATATGGATACACTCTATGAATCCTTGGTTCGCCAGATTGCATCAACCCAGATTACTTCTTCTCAGCAGAATCTGCATCAAGCTGTTTCCCAGACCATTCAAATAGAAGCACTAAAAAAGGAAATGGCAGCTATCAGAAAGAAAGAACTGAAAGAGCAGCAACCGCAAAAGAAATTTGCCTTGCATCAAAAATACATGCAGCTAAAAAAGAAGCTGGAGGAACATATTTAGCGATATGCAAAATGTAGCTATGATGGTCGCGAAGGGTTCCTAAGTCTACAACTGCATATTACTTATTTTTCCAGTTATTTATGCAAAAATCGATGAAATATTTGGAGTTTACAAAAAAACAACGTATCTTTGTCATCAGATTTAAAAATAATTAAAATCTAACAAGATGGCAAAGTACATCAACCCCTTTACCGATTGGGGCTTCAAACGTCTTTTCGGTCAAGAATTCAGCAAGGATTTGCTGATAAGCTTTCTCAACGATCTGTTGGAGGGCGAGCTCCACGTCAAGGATGTAGTGTTCAAAGACAAAGAGCAATTGCCACAGACCAAAGATCAACGAGGCATTATCTACGATGTTTTCTGCGAAACCGACACAGGCGAGCGATTCATCCTGGAAATGCAGAACAAGTGGCAACCCAATTTTCTGGATCGCTCCATCTGCTATGCCTGCAGAAGTATTCTGGAACAGGTAGATAAGGGCAAAGCAGAGAATCAGGATGCCTATAAGTTTCTGCCGATATACACAGTTTGTTTCATGAACTATATGCCAAAGGCAGGCGAAGTAAACAAGTTCAGAACAGACATCATATTGGCAGATAAGGAGATCAAGGAGCAAGCTTCCAACAAGCTTCGCTTCATCTACTTGGCCCTGCCTCTTTTCAAAAAAGAGCCAGCGGAATGTGAGAGTGATTTTGATAAATGGATTTATGTATTGACTCATATGGAAGCATTAACAAGAATGCCTTGGACGGCACAAAAGAAGATTTTCGAGAAGCTTGAGGAATATGCCGACAGTCATAGACTCTCGAAGAAAGAATGGGAAGCCTACGAGAACAGTCTTTGGATTGCTCGCGATAATTTGGCATGTATGGCGGCCGCTGAATCAGAAGCCAGAGCTGAAGGCATGGCAAAAGGCATGGCAAAAGGTATGGCAAAAGGTATGGCTGAAGGAAGAGCTGAAGGAAGAGCTGAAGGAAGAGCTGAAGGAAGAGCTGAAGGCTCTAATGAGGCAAATATAAATGCTGCACAGCGTATGCTTGCTGATGGTATGTCGAAAGAGCTTGTCATGAAATATACAGGTCTTTCACTCGAGCAAATCAGCAATATCAAATAAATACAAGTGAATAAAAAAGGTGTATCAGAAAAACTTTATGATTTCTGATACACCCTTTTTTTCTTGCCGATGAGCCTACTGGAAATCTGGATTCCAAAAATGGCAAGGAGGTGATGGAACTGCTTTCTGAGCTGCACAAGGAGGGCACCACCATCGTAATGGCACCCCACTCGTTGCATGATGCCAATTATGTCTATATCTCTTCATCAATGAATCGGATGATTTCATCCTGCTGGTCGGGATGATACCAGTGGATTTCGGTATCTCGCTTAAACCAGGTGAGCTGCTTGCGCATGTATTCACGGCTATGCGACTGTATCTGGCGGATGGCTTCATCCTTATCTATCTCGCCATCGAAATAGGCAAACATCTCTTTGTACCCCACGGTTCTCAAGGCGGTGAGACCCTTGTGCGGATATACGCTGCGGGCTTCTGCCTCCAGGCCTTCCTCCATCATCAGCAACACACGCTGGTTGATTCGGTCGTACAATTCGGCACGGTCGCGGTTCAGACCTATCTTGATGATGCGGAAAGGACGCTGCTTCTTCTCGGCTACACGGAAAGAAGTATAGGTCTTGCCAGTCTGGTGACAGATTTCCAAGGCATGCACCACGCGGCGTGGATTCTTCTTATCTACTATCGCCCAATGCTCCGGATCCATCTTATGGAGTTCTTCTACCAGCGCTTCCAAGCCTTCTTCTTCCAGGCGCTGTTTCATCCAGGTACGGATGTCGTCCCGCACGGTAGGAATATCGTCGATACCCTTGCATACGGCATCGATATACATCATGCTGCCACCTGTAAGCAGAGCCACATCGTGATTCTTGAAGATGTCTTCCTGCAGGAGATTCATCACATCGGCCTCATATTGGGCAGCACTGTAATAATCTTCGATGTGGTGGTTTCCTACGAAATAATGCTTTACCCGCTGCTGCTGTTCGGCAGTAGGTGCAGCGGTTCCGATAGGGAGTTCTGCGAAGATCTGGCGGGAATCGGCATTAATAATAGGTATAGAGAGATGCTCTGCCAGAGAAAGGCAAAGTTCCGTTTTACCAACACCCGTAGGACCTAAGACCACAATCAATGTTTTCATATATCATTCTTTATATTCAAGAAAAAAGCATCCTTGCTCGTTTCATAAACCTATGCAAGAATGCTTTTTACCTTTTTACTCTTTTATCCTTTTACTTTTATCGAATGATGCCTCGCTGAGAACTCTCTACGAAGTCGATGATGTACTGGATTTCCTTAGTCACCTCAAGATTCTTCTTGATTTCCTCGATACCTTCCTTCAGGATGCCCTTGCTGTAGAGCAGGCGGTAAGCCTCATGAATGTTCTGGATGGTCTCGTTGCTGAAACCACGGCGACGCAAACCGATGAGGTTGATGCTGCAATAGCGGGTTGGCTCCTTGCCGGCAATGATGTAAGGAGGAATATCCTGAGAGAAACGGCAACCGCCCTGGATCATCACGTAGCCTGCGATGTGGCAGAACTGATGAACGAGAACGTTGGCGCTGACGATGGCGTTGTCATCTACAACCACCTCGCCGGCAAACTTGGTTGAGTTACCGATAATCAGGCCGCTGCCCAGTTCACAGTCGTGAGCCACGTGAACAGTCTCCATCAGGAGGTTGTTGCTGCCTACTACGGTCTTGCCCTTAGAGGCAGTACCACGAGAGATAGTAACGTTCTCACGGATGCTGTTGTTGTCGCCCACCTCGCAGGTTGTCTGCTCGCCCTTGAACTTCAGGTCCTGAGGCTTTGTAGAGATGCTGGCGCCTGGGAAGAATTCATTATTGTTGCCGATGCGAGCGCCCACGTGGATGGTAACGCTGTTCTGCAATACGTTGTTATCGCCCAAAACGGTGTCCTTGTCGATATAGCAGAAAGGACCGATAATGTTGTTGTCACCGAGTTTTGCCTCTGGATGAACAAACGCTAATGGACTAATCTGATTCATATTTCTATCTTATTATTACTTGTTCTTAACAATCTGTGC
>URLG01000124.1 GCA_900548535.1 Candidatus Segatella intestinihominis
TCTCAAAAGCGAGTGCAAAGGTATAAACTTTTCGGCAATCCACCAAATATTTCCAAGAAAAAGTTTAAAAATTAACAGTCTTTTAACACTTCAATGCATTTTCGTGACCTAAATGATACACTACACCTTATTATATATATGCATACGTGCGCACACATGCACTCAGGCACGTATGCGCACGCAAATATAATATGGTGTATCCCTCAGCAAGAGCAAAAAGATTTTTTATTGTGCCTCCAGATAGATAACTCTAGAAGACCAATCTACCTTCTTATTCCAATCCACATCATGAGTATATGGCATTTCCAAGCCATGTTCCATAAGGAATTTGCCTGAATAAGACTTGCCCTCACAGTCGAGAGGCTTGTTGTCGATGACATCTAGCTCACGTACCTTGTACATCTTGTTGGCATCAAGACCAGCCATCTTCACTCTTGGCAAGTGACAATTGTAGAAGTTGGCAAGCTTCCACCAGTAGAACACTGCCTTGTCCTTAGCCTCGCTCACATACATAATGGAAGACAAGCCCTGGTTGTCGTAAGGAGAAACCAAGCGATAGAGGTCGCCAAACTGTACCACTGGGCGAATCTCCTTATACTCGGTGATAGCCTTCTTGCAGAGAGCCTTCTCCTCATCGGTCATATTCTTAGGCTGAATCTCCATGCCCAAGCGACCGCTCATGGCCACGTCGATGCGATACTTCAGGGATGTGGTGCGGAACACGGTATGGTTAGGCACTGCTGAGATATGGCTAGCCATGGCGATGGCTGGGAAGAAGTAGCTGGTGCCATACTGCATGTAGATGCGCTGCAGGGCATCGGTATTATCGCTTACCCAAAACTCGTCGAAACCGCGGAGGAATCCCCAGTTGGCACGACCGCCACCACTGGCGCAGCACTGGATAACCACATCCTTATACTTGGCACGAATGCGATCCATTACCTTGGCAAAACCTGCATGATAAGCGATGTAGAGATGGCTCTGATCAGCCATAGAGAGATACTGGCTACCATGATTCATGATAGGCATGTTGGCATCCCACTTGATGTAAGCTATATCTGGATATTTAGTAAGTAAATTGTCTACCACGCTATATACGAAGTCCTGCACCTTAGGATTAGAGAGGTCGAGCACCAGCTGCGTACCGCCTCTACCCAATACGGCATCACGCTTAGGCGCCTTGATGATCCAATCTGGATGCTTCTCGTAGAGCTCGCTCACGCTGTTGGTCATCTCAGGCTCTATCCAGATGCCAAACTTCACGCCGTTCTTCTTGGCATCACGGAGCAATCCCTCGATGCCCTCAGGCAGCTTGTTGGTATCTACCACCCAGTCGCCCAGGGCGCAGTTGTCGGTCTTACGAGGATATTTCTTGCCAAACCAACCGTCGTCCATCACGAAGAGCTCGCCGCCCATCGAGTGGATATCAGCCATCATCTGATCCATGCCCTTCTGGTTGATGTCGAAGTATACGCCCTCCCAAGAGTTCAAGAGGATGTCGCGCTCCTTGTCGCCATGGGCCAGGATATACTTTCTGCCCCACTTGTGGAAGTTGCGGCTCGCTCCGCTCAGTCCGTCAGTAGAATAGGTCAGCGCCAAGGCAGGAGTCTTGAAAGTCTCACCCTTTTTGAGGTGATACTCAGAGTTTTGCTCATTGATGCCTGCGAAGAAATAATGATATTCCGTATCGTCTGTCACAGTCTTGAGCTTGTAGTTGCCGCTATATTCCAGGGCTGCGCCGATGACATCGCCCGTATTCTCCTGTCCCTTACCATTAAGCGAGAACATCACCTCACCATGGTCGGTATGCGAATTGCGGGTACCATCATTGTTGCGAATCACAAATTCGCCCGGAGCCAATTTTTCATGATGCAGCTGAGCCTCGGCAGCCCATGTACCAGAGAGATGGCTCATCCATACGTCGCCACGGCGGATAGGGAGCATGGCAGATGCAAAGGTGGTGAGGGTAACTGTGCCCTTCTCGCCATTGGCTATCTCGGTCCAAGCCTCTATCATATCCACATCATTATACGCACGATATTTCAAATCCACCTTGATATTATATACCGGGTCCTTGAGGTGGATGGTGGTAACGGTGGCATTGCCATCGCTCTTGGTATCGCTGCCGGTGGCAACGAGCGAAGTAGAGAGATTGCCATCGCTATGACGCATGGCGAGTGCAGCCTCGACTGGGGTATTGAGGCCATAGGCAGGATAAGCATCCATTCTGCCATCGGTAGCCACCTTAAGATGCTGCAAGTCAGCGGTGTTCAACTTGGTTCCGAAATAGAGATACTGCGCTGGCTTGCCGTTCTCCACATCCAGGATGAGCGACATGCCCTTAGTATTTACCGAAACCTGCTCTGCCATCGCTGGCATGGCGATGGTCATCATAATAAGTGCAAGTGATTTTAACTTCATCATATATACGTTGTTAGTTATTCTTAAATTAAGATTACGGTGCAAAATTAACAAAATAACCGATAAGTTGCTATACTTTTTTGATTTATTTTCTGCCAAAAGCAGAAAAGGACAAGCATTCGACAAATAAAGCAAAGAAAAAGGGTGATAGAAATGAAAGATTTCATAAAAAAGAACGATATTCTGATATTTCTTCGTACCTTTGTCGACGAGATAATAACAAAGAATATAACGCAAACATAGACAATAGGAAATATGAAACTCAAAATACACTTCAGTCATAAGGAAGAGCTTTGGAACTCTTGGTCGCATGCCGGCGGCATTCTCTTGGGAGGCATCTTCGGAATCATCTTCTTATATTGGTGCTTCTCGGAGCACAATGGATGGGCCACGGCAGGCATCATCCTCTACCTTTTCGGTATGCTCATGTCGTATATCGCCTCTACCACCTATCATGCCCTCTCGGCTTGGAGCAAGTGGAAGGAGCGACTGCGCAAGTGGGATCACGCCGCCATCTACTGGCACATAGCCGGTTCTTATTCTCCGATCACGCTCATCGCCCTGCGCGACCAGGGCTACTGGGGCTGGAGCCTCTTTATCTTTATCTGGGCTTGCGCCGTAGCTGGCACTGTGATGAGCTTTGCCAAGCTCAAGGACCACAGCAATCTGGAGACGCTCTGCTTCGTGGGCATGGGGCTCTCGGTATTGGTAGCATTCAAGCCGCTCATCGACTCTGTTACCCCAGCCACCGTGGTCTGGATCATCGCCGAGGGTGTATGCTATATCACGGGTGCCGTATTCTATAGCATCAACAAGAAGCGATACATGCATTCCGTGTTCCATTTCTTTGTCCTTGCCGGTAGCATCTGTCATATCATCGCAGTCTGGGACATCCTGATGAAATACATTTGAGAAGTTAGGAGTTTGAAGTTAGGAGTTAGGAGTTAAGGCTGCTTAATTTCTAACTCTTGTTTTTTATATAATAATGTAGAATTGTTAACTATGTGTTAAAGTCGAAAAATAATGGGCGAAAAACTTGCATCGTATTCAAGAAAAGATTACCTTTGCAGTGTCCTATTGAGGTAGTACACTAAAACAGCTAGCAACTTAGGAGCACTTACCACAGGATGGGACTAGAGAAACTATAACTTTTTAAAAGACTACAAAGGTATGATACAGATTCAAGACATCGACTACAGATACCCGGGCAGCAAGCACCTCGTATTCAGAGACTTCTCTTTGGAACTCAAGGAGAACAACATTTATGGCTTGCTCGGTAAGAACGGTACAGGTAAGAGCACCCTGCTCTATCTTATCAGCGGATTGCTCCGCCAGCAACAAGGTACCGTTCTCGTGGATGGCATTTCGG
>URLG01000125.1 GCA_900548535.1 Candidatus Segatella intestinihominis
CAAACTGCTGCAACAAACAAAACGTTTTTAATTTTCATACCTATTTTTATATTATTAATTATATTATAAATCATACCTAATTACTACACAAGCTCACACGTCTATTCTGTCTGCAAAAAGCATTTTTCCCGCCTCCGCAGGAAACCGAAAAGTACATTTGAGTTTTAAAACGCTGCAAAATTACTAATAATAAATTAATAACGGCTAGCTTATAGCCGTTATTTAACAAAAATTATTCTGCATTTAGAGTTTTCTACTAAACCAATCCCATTTTCTTAGCTTTTTCCATCAAAAGCTGCATGAGGGGCTCTCTTTCATTAGCCACCTTATTGTCAAGTACTGCATCCTTCAAGGTTTGCTTCAAAGTTCCCACCTCTCGACTTGGTTTCAGGTGGAACATCTCCATGATCTCATTGCCATCAATACATGGCTGGAGTAAGCGCTTGTAATCACGTTCTTGCAAGTCGGCAAGTTTCTCTCGAACGATGCGGAAATTGTCAAGGAATCTCTGCTTTCTCACTTCATTCTTGCTGGTAATGTCAGCCTCACACAGCGTCATCAAGTCATTGATATCATCGCCGGCATCATTCAAGAGTCGGCGCACGGCACTATCTGTCACCTCCTCATCCGCTATCACAATAGGGCGCATATGGAGTTCCACCAACTTCTGCACATACTTCATCTTGGCATCCATCGGCAACTTCATTCTGCGGAAAATTCCAGGAATCATCTTGGCTCCTATGATGTTGTGGCTATGGAAAGTCCATCCGATATTATTGTCCCAACGCTTGCTTCTTGGCTTACCAATATCATGGAAGAGGGCTGCCCAGCGAAGCCAAAGATTATCGGAATTCTTACATACATTTTCCAGTACCTCCATCGTATGCTCATAATTGTTCTTATGCGCCCTGCCATTGCGAGTTTCCACCACATCCATGGCGCAGAGCTCTGGCAGAATGAGCTGCAAGAGTCCTGTATCTTTCAGATAATAGAAACCTGTGCTTGGGTGCTTGGAGAGCATAATCTTATTCATCTCATCTGCAATGCGCTCACCACTGATAATCTTCAGTCGGTCGGCATTACGTGAAAGAGCCTCGTAGGTTACATCCTCTATCTGGAAATTGAGTTGAGTGGCAAAACGCACACAGCGCATCATGCGCAGCGGGTCATCGGAAAAGGTAACATCTGGATCCAGAGGTGTGGCAATGATACCATCCTCCATATCGTATACTCCATCAAATGGGTCGACGAGTTCGCCAAAGCGGTCCTTATTCAGGCATACTGCCAAGGCATTGATGGTAAAATCACGACGGTTTTGGTCATCCTCCAAGGTACCATCCTCCACGATAGGCTTGCGCGAATCATGCTGATAACTCTCCTTGCGAGCACCCACAAACTCCACTTCAGTGTCCTTGTACTTCACCTGAGCTGTTCCGAAATTACGGAACACAGAGAGGTGTGCCTTCTTGCCCAACATTTTTTTGAGGGTAGAAGCCACCTCGATGCCGCTGCCTACTACAACGACATCTATATCATTAGAAGGTCTTTCGAGAAAGAGATCTCTCACATATCCACCTACCACATAGCATTCCACAGACAGCGAATCGGCTGCCTCTGAAATCATGTGAAAAATATCCTTATCTAGTATTTGTGCCAGTTCGGCATTGGTCAAATTTCTCATGTCTTTTTATTTTCGGGGTGCAAAGTTACTGCAAAAAACGTGAATAACAAAATAAATATTTGGCTATTTCATAAATAATGCGTAAATTTGCAGCGATTTTCGAAAATATTATGGCAGATTTATTAAAAACAGAACAGCAGTTTAAGGTTGTGATGGCAGAATGTAGGGCATTGTTTGAGAAGAAGCTTCACGATTATGGAGCCTCTTGGAGAATCTTGCGCCCATCTTCCCTCACCGACCAACTCTATATCAAGGCGAAGCGCATCCGCTCGCTTGAAATCAAGAAGGAATCTCTGGTAGGCGAAGGCATACGTCCAGAATTTATCGCCCTCATCAACTATGGCATCGTGGGACTCATCCAGCTCGAAAAGGGTTTTGTGGATGAAGTGGACATGACTGCCGAAGAGGCGATGAAGCTCTATGACCAACATGCCAAAGAGGCACTGGAGCTGATGCTCAAGAAGAACCATGACTACGACGAGGCATGGCGCTCTATGAGAGTGAGCAGCTATACCGACTTCATTCTCACCAAGATACAGCGCGTGAAGGAAATCGAAGACATCCAGGGAGCTACCCTCGTATCGGAAGGCATCGATGCCAACTACATGGACATCATCAATTATGCCGTGTTTGGTGCCATCAAGCTGAAAGAACAGGAAGAGGAAGAATAAACTGTATATATAATAAGGTAATAGAGGGCTAAAAAGACGTGAAAGCAAGCAGAATGATAACCAAGGTAGCGGTAAACGTAGGTAGACTGCTTATGGCAGTAACCTTCATCTTCTCTGGATTCGTCAAGGCGATGGATCCACTGGGCACCCAGTACAAGATAACCGACTACCTGGAGGCTCTACATATAGACTGGATGTTCCCATCATGGTGCACACTGGTAATGTCGGTCTTGTTATCCACCTGCGAGTTTGCCATTGGCATCTTCTTGCTCTTCGCCATCCGCAGAAGACTGGTGAGCAAGATAACATTGGCAGTTATGAGCCTGATGGCGCTGATAACGCTATGGATAGTCATAGCCGACCCAGTGAAAGACTGCGGATGCTTTGGTGATGCCATCGTCTTGACCAATGGAGAGACTTTTGGCAAGAACATCATCCTGCTAGCCATCGCCATTTTGTTGTGGCGCAAGCCTTTGGAGATGCCAAGACTGATATCCAAGCAGACTCAGTGGATTGTAATCAACTATACATTCCTCTACTCCATCGTGATGAGCCTGTGGAGCTTGTGGTATCTACCCCAGTTCGACTTCCGCCCCTATCACGTAGGCACCAACATAGCCAAAGGCATGGAGATACCCAAGGGAGCCAAGCAGCCCAAGTTTGACACCACCTTTATTCTGGAGAAGAATGGAGAGAGAAAAGAGTTCACGCTCGACAACTATCCAGACTCCACCTGGACGTTCATCGATAGCAAGACGGTGCAGACAGAGGAAGGCTACGTGCCCCCCATCCACGACTTCAGCATAGAAGACACCAAGACTGGAGAGGACATCACCCAAGAGGTGATACACGACAAGGGATATACATTCCTCCTGGTATCGCCCCATCTGGAGTTTGCCGATGACAGCAACTTTGGCAATATCGACGAGATATACGAGTATGCCAACGACCATGGCTACCGCTTCCTCTGCCTCACGGCAAGCGGCGACAAAGCCATCAAGCACTGGCAAGACATCACGGGAGCCGAGTATCCATTCTGCATCACCGACGAGACAACACTAAAGACGGTGATACGCAGCAATCCAGGGCTTCTATTACTCAAAGACGGCACCATCATACAGAAATGGAGCCACAACGACCTGCCCAACGTAGCCGACTTATCAGGCAAACCGCTGGAGCAAGCCGAGATAGGCAAGATGCCACAAGTAAGTGCAGCCAAGAAGATAGCCACCATCATTGGTTGGTTTGTGCTGCCCCTCATCTTACTCACCATTGCCGACCGACTCTGGGCTTGGGGAGCATGGATCAGAAAGAAAGAGAATTCAAACAGAATATTATCAACTTTTAAAAAGAAAAGAAAAA
>URLG01000126.1 GCA_900548535.1 Candidatus Segatella intestinihominis
TGTAAAGAGTGATATACGAAGCAGCCATGAATTGCAGGGTGCTCTCCCTATCCTCTTTCAGCACGAGTGCCAGGAACTTCTTGCCCAGCTCCGTTGGGTTCTTGCCCAGGGCCGTGGTAAGGAGTGCCAGCTTCTTGTCTTTGGAGAGCATAGGGTTGTCTATCGTAAATCTCAGTTCAGGCACGTCGATGTAGCTCTGGTAGAGCGTCTGCATCTCCTGGTACACCTGATCTTCGAGCTTCATGCTAAGTGCGCTCTTGATGAGGGCACGTGCATATCGCACCGATATTACACCTATATCCATAAGCTTTACTATTTGTTATCAGAAGCAACCTCGTCCAGCAGTCGATTTATCATGTCCATCTGCTCCTTGTCTGAAGAGAGCTTCTGCTTGAGCACCTTCTCAGCTACCTGAACTGAGAGTTCTGCTACCTGCTGACGGATGTCTCGTATGGCATTCTGCTTCTCGGTCTCTATCTGTGCCTTAGCCTCAGATAGGAGTCGAGCGCCTTCCTCACGAGCCTTGTCCTGCGCTTTCTCCACGATGGCGTCGCGTGTATCGGCTGCCTCCTTGAGGATGATAGCCTGCTGCTCGCGAGCCTGCTGCAGAATGGATTCACCTTCTTTTTGGATGTTGGCAAGCTTCTCATTTGCCTCGTGGGCCTTCTTCAAGCTGTCATCGATGAATGCCTTGCGGGCAACCACCATACCGATGATAGCAGGGAAGCCGAACTTCTTGAGGATAAAGAAGACAATCAGGAATACGACTGTCATCCAGAAGAGCAAGCCAGCTGCCGGCATTAATAAATCCATATATACTGGTTAAAGTTTTACTTAAACAATTTGTTAACTAACTCGAAGCTGCTCAGGCGAATCCTTGGCCCAGCTTCCACAAAGAGGAAAGATTATAGGGAACTCTCCTTCTTGCGACGAATAAGCCTCAGACCGCCCAAGCGCTATATTACATAACGATAGCCAAGATGGCGATGATGACTGCGAAGAACGCAACACCCTCAACCAATGCAGCTGCGATAATCATAGAAGAACGGAGGTCGCCCATCTTCTCTGGCTGGCGAGCCATAGCGTCCATAGCCTGACCACCAATACGACCAATACCAATACCTGCGCCAATAGCGGCGAGACCTGCGCCTACTGCGGCACCCAACTTTGCAACTTCTGCTGCCAATAAAAGTGATAACATAATCTTAAAATTTTTAAGTTGTTAATATTTTCTTGTTAATTATTCCTTATTATATAGTATCGCCCAGCAATAATTCTTAATTTTTAATTACTTAGCGATCTCAGGCTCAGCCTCATGCACATGAGCCTGCGAGATGAATACTGCACTCAGCATGGTGAATACCAATGCTTGGATGTAGCTTACCAATACTTCGAGGAGCATCATAAAGGCGCTCATCGCAACACTTACTACTGTCATACCCGTACCAGCCACATAATTGACGATGGCATTCTCACTGATGTTGAACATAATGAAAATGATGGCCGCGAACGACAGAGCGATAGCGTGGCCCGCCATCATGTTGGCGAAGAGTCGGATAATCAGAGCCAACGGTTTCGTGAAGATACCGAACAGCTCGATGAATGGCATCAATGGCACTGGCACCTTCAACCATGTAGGCACCTCTGGCCAGAAGATTTCCTTCCAGTATGCCTTGGTACCGGTTACATTGGTGATGATGAAAGTGGTGACACCGAGGAAACAGGTGCAGGCGATGTTGCCCGTCAGGTTTCCGCCGCCTGGAGGGAATGGTACGATACCCATGATGTTTGCCACGAAGATGAAGAAGAAACAGGTAAGTAGCCATGGAGCGTACTTAGGTGCCTCCTTGCCTAAAGTGGCCTTGATCACGTCGTCATATACCGACATGATAAACATGTGCATCAGTCCCACGAAGCCCTTTGGCGCTGGGTCGTCCACCTTGTGCTTCTTGCACCAGCGTGCTGGTATCAATACGCACAGCAACAAGATGATGGCATCAATGAAGAGCACACATGTGGTCTTGGTGATGGAGATGTCGAGAGGCAGAACCTCCGCACCATTCACCTTCTCCACAATCTTGTTGGGATTGCTCTGCGCATCACCATTCTTGATCACCAGATTGTAAGGACCGGGACGGTCGCCATTGGCATCTCTCTCCTCAGAGAATTCGCCGCTGGAGAACACGTGCCAGCCTGTGCTGGTATGAACGATGACAGGCAGATTGATCACTACGGGATGGTCGCCCACCTGGGTGATATGCCATTCATAAGAATCCTTGATATGACCCCACAATATCTCCTTCACGTCGATATTCTCCTTGGCTGATACCTGCATAGGTGCCAGCGTGAAGAGCAACATCGCCATCAAGAGAAATTGCTTGAGATGTTTCATATTCATATTCTTACTTTCTTATGGGGAACTTCCAAGCCGAGCCTGGTCATTCTCCTTTTAATTATTACTTTTTCTTTTTCTCTATCCGAGCAAAGAAGATGCAGTCGAACACGAGAAGCATAACGTAGAAAAGGACAAAGATGGCGGTGAAGCCCAGGATGTTCTGCTTATCGCAAACCACCACGTAGATGAGGAACACCACGATGGCTGCCATCATCTTCAGAGCCGATGCTGCCAGGTAGAACTTGGCTAGATTGGCTGGGGATGACTTGGCTATCGCCGTCCAAGCCTCGCCATAAGCAGTGCTTGAGACGAGCGAGAATATAGCACTCACTACCAGCGGGTTAATCACCTGAGCGATGATATCATCACAAGCGGCAGATACTCTGCATACGAAGAGTATCACGAGAGCCAAGGCTGCCGTTATCCAGAGCGAAAACTTCTTGTATCGCTTGCCTGCTTGCTTGATCACCTGTTCTTGTTCCATTTCCTAAAGAATTTTATATAGAATCACCGATGGAAAATTCCAACGAATTCTTAATTATTAATTCTTAATTATTAATTACTTTATACTTCTACACAGAGGCATACTTCGTTTTTCTTAACCTCCACGAATCCACCCTGTATGTTCATTGTCTGCTTACCTTCCTTGGTAGTGTATTCCACCTTGCCCACTTCGAGCGAGGAGATGATAGGCGCGTGATCCTTCAGAATCTCGAACGAGCCGAGGGTTCCTGGCACCAAAACGCTCTCCACCTCACCTTGGAACACTACCTTCTCGGGAGAAACTATCTTTAGCTTTAACATAATCTTTTCAGTCTTTAAATGGTTTTTTACATCATCTGAATCAGAAATAAGGAAGTAAAACTCCTAACTCCCAACTCCTAACTCCTAACTAAAAAGATTAGCCCTGTGCTGCTGCGAGCAACTGCTTAGCCTTCTCCTTGGCATCCTCGATAGTACCCACGTTGAGGAAAGCCTGCTCTGGCAGGTCGTCCACCTCGCCGTCGAGGATGGCGTTGAAGCCCTTGATAGTTTCCTCGATTGGTACCATCACACCCTTCAAACCGGTGAACTGCTCGGCTACGGTGAATGGCTGACTCAAAAAACGCTGTACACGACGTGCACGGTTTACGGTCAACTTGTCCTCGTCCGAAAGCTCATCCATACCGAGGATGGCGATGATATCCTGCAACTCGTTGTAAC
>URLG01000127.1 GCA_900548535.1 Candidatus Segatella intestinihominis
TTCTGGCATTGGCATCCTTGAAGCCCTGCAGAATCTCATCATCCGATAAGCTTTCTAATGCCTTCTTCTTCGAAAAATCTGTGTCTGAAAAATTCTTTTCTTTCTTCATATCAATATATCTTTTTGATATCTGCAATTCGATTGCAAATATATACTTTTTCTCTGAGAAATGGCAGGTTTTGCCCATTTTTTCTCTTCTATATTCTATTAAAAGAAGAAAAGGATGCAAAAATTAAGCTGGTATGCAATCATATCAGCCTTTTATCATTTCATAATTTTTTTATGTGAAGGAATTTCTTGTTTACTTTTTCTTTGCTTTCTCCCAAGTGAGGATGAGCAAGACGACACCCGAGTAACTCTTTCTTCCCTCCTTTACGTTGTTGCCCTTCAGATAGAGTTCGAAGATGAAGTCCTGGGCGGCATCTATCGCCTTGCATCTCTTGCTGCGCCAATACTGGCTGTCGTGTTTAGCCATGAGGATAATTTTGGGATTGATGCGTTTCAGCAAGGCATTGCCCTCTTTCTCTCCCAAGATGTTGTATACATTACTTATTACATGGAGCAGAATGTGATAGTATCCGCTGAATCTCACCGTCTTATCCTTTGACTTCGTACAGACGATGTAGCTGTAGAAATTAGCCTCGCCCTCATTTGCTACACCCAGGAAATGGGCAAACTCATGGGCGTAAGTGGCAGGGTATTCGTGTGGTTGCACATTGCCATTGAGCGTAAATTCGCAGAAGAATGGTCCCATGCTGCCCGTCACGCCAGCCATTGAGCTGAGGGGTGTGAATACCATCGTCTTCACCCTGGGGTGCTGATTGAATGGGCTGTTGATGCCCATCCTTAACGGCAGTTGGTTGTATCCATGGAGCACTTCATCTTGTGTTCTCTTCTTCAGGTCTTTGTAAGATATACTTTCGCTCAGATAGTTGATGCTATCTACGTATCTGTTGGCAAAATCTCGCAGGGTTTGCTTTGACACCTTGGCAGGCATCATTCTCATTCTCACGAAGATGATGGGTTGCGAATAGTTCAGTCCCCATGCCAGATAGAACCAAGCATATACCCAGAGCAGATATTCTGCCACATGACAGAAGACCATTCGCTTCTTCAGAAGGGTAGCATCTTGCCGTAGCCAACCCTTCTTGATGAGCTTCTTCTTGATACATATCTGGTAGACGGGGTAGAGGATAACCCAACTGATGCTCAGGGCGATAAATAGGTCGCCGATGGCAAAGGGGAAGATGCCGGATATGTGAGATAGCATCCAGCCAATGTAAGGATAGAACCTGAAGGTATATTCCAGGCTCCAGTAGATGCTACTCTTGATGAAGAGGATGATGAGCAGCAGGGCGATGAGCACCCAGTGTCTCCACTTGAGTTTTCTGAGCCATTTGAGTTGATGGCAAATGATGCTAAATACATCCATAATCAATACACATGTTTTATATATAGTTGCTAACTAATATGCAAAATTACGAATAATATTCCTTTTTAGATAAACTTTTTCTTAATTTATTAGGAAATTTAAGAAATAAGTCGTACTTTTGTACACTATGAAAGATAATAGAGACGCTTCTTGGCGGATGGCATTTTCGTGGGCAAGGGAGTGGGCAGTGATTTGTTCATCTTGTTCATCATTGTTTCTTGTTTTTTATTTAACAATCGTCTTTTTATTCTATAATGATGTAAAATTTATTCCTAACTTTATTTTTCTTTGAGCTCATTCGATGCTCATTCGATGCTTATTCGATGCTCATTCGGTACAAGTTCGGTACAAGTTCGATGCGAGTCCGATGCGAGTCCGATGCGAGTCCGATGAAGAATTTCTAGAACTTATAACTGGCTGATAATCCGATGTTTCTGCCAGGCTTGTAGCATCTGAAGATTTCTTCTACTTCTCTCTTGCTGCCATCCGCATAAGTTACCTCGGCAAATTGCTTGTAATAAATTTTCTTCAACTGATATGTGCGGTTGCCGTCCTTAGAGAGGAAGGTCAGGTTGAGCATGGCTCCGAGCCTAACATGATTGTTGTGTTTTCGATATTGCGACAAATATATTACTGATATTTAGGAAGTGTTTCAATGTCGGGTTTTATAACTGCAACTGCCCCTATTTGTTATACTTTTTGCAGAATGCAAACGATTTCATAAAATATAATTAGGTGATGAGGGTGGATATTGGATTTCTTTTTGTACCTTTGTGCCCGAAAATAAAATATCTAATAATACATTAATTAAGAAATGGCTACACTTACAATTTCAATTATCGTCGTTTTCGTGCTCGGCTATGCTTGCATCGCCGCCGAAAGCTTGACCAAGGTTAACAAGGCGGCTATTGCCTTGTTGATGCTCGTGGGGTGTTGGACCCTCTACATGTTGGATCCAATGCAGTATCTCCAGTTGATGCACCCTGACTATACGGGTGGTGCGGAAGGCATGCTGGAAAAGGTGACTTCCATCATCCAGGAACATCTGGGCGATACCGCCACCACACTCTTCTTCTTGATGGGAGCAATGACCATCGTGGAAATCGTGGATCAGAACGGTGGATTCAACTGGGTTCGCAAGGTGATGAAGACCAAGTCTAAAAAGGCATTGCTTTGGCGTATAGCCTTCCTGACCTTCATCCTTTCTGCCATCCTCGATAACCTGACTACGAGTATCGTGATGATTATGATTTTGCGCAAGCTCGTTACCGACCATAAGGATCGCATGGTATATGCCTCATTGGTGATTATCGCAGCCAATTCGGGTGGTGCTTTCTCTCCAATCGGCGATGTGACCACCATCATGCTTTGGAACAAGGGATTGATTACCGCTGCGGGCGTTATTGCCGAAATTCTCATCCCATCAATCATTTCCATGGTGATACCTGCGCTCATTCTCCAGACCATGCTCAAGGGCGAGCTGGTGATGCCAGAGGTCTCTGCATCCAAGGAATCATCGGTGAGCGACTTCACGGAAGGTCAGCGTAAGGCAGTGTTCTGGCTCGGTGTGGGCGGCTTGATTTTTGTGCCTATCTTCAAGAGCATCACTCATCTTCCTCCATTCGTAGGCATCCTCTTGGTGCTCGGCGTATTGTGGACAGCCACAGAGATTTTCTATCGTGGCTTGCATCGCGGACAGGATGCGGAGGGCACTCAGAAGCGAGTAACCAAGTTGCTCTCTCGTGTGGATATGAGTACCATCCTCTTCTTCCTCGGTATCTTGATGGCAGTGTCTTGCTTGGCTGAGGTAGGCGTGTTGACGGCTCTTGGACAGGGCTTGAACCAGGTGTTCAATGGCAACCATTATCTCGTGACGGGTATCATCGGTGTGCTTTCAAGCATCGTGGATAATGTGCCTTTGGTAGCAGGTTGTATGGGTATGTATCCTGTGGCTCCTACGGGCGATATGGCTGTGGATGGCATCTTCTGGCAGTTGTTGGCTTACTGTGCCGGTGTCGGTGGTTCTATGCTGATTATTGGTAGTGCCGCTGGTGTGGTAGTAATGGGCTTGGAGAAGATTACCTTCGGCTGGT
>URLG01000128.1 GCA_900548535.1 Candidatus Segatella intestinihominis
AAAATTGACAAAAGAAAAGAGCTTATTGTTGATTTTGTGATGGCAACATTCTAACTAATTATGACCTCAATGGAAGTCTACACCTTCCATTGAGGCTGCATATCTATCGCTTTATTTTTCGTCCGCACTTGGGCTTTACCATCCGAGTTGCTTGCCGCAAACACCGTCTTATCCATTCTATCTCATCTTCGTCCTTCTCACGTCCCCAATCCTTGGTATCGCTACCGCCACCACCTTGGCTTTCAGCAAAGTTTGTAGTCTCGTTGATGTAGCCGACATACAGATACATTGCACAATAGATGATTTTGTCACCGTAATTGATGAAGTCCATTGCAAAGCTATCGTCAAATAGGCTGCTGTCGTGAGTACTCGTCATACGAGGATAGATGTCTGCTATCTCTGCCAACACCTTCATACCAGCCTGCACCCAAATCTTATTGATCTTCTGTTGCTGGTATGAATTTGTCACGAACATCCCAAAGTTCCTTTCTGCTGGCGGCAATCTTTGCCTTTATCTCAACTGCATCACCAAGATGATTTTTCATGTAATCTTCAAGTTTGGCTATGGTGGCTTGCTTATCCGCTTCCGCTTTCTCCAGATTGCTGACCATAGTCTGCAGAGCCTTGATTCTTGTCTCTGCTTTTGTGATGCTACGATTAAGACCTGAAAGAAGCGTCTTCTTCATACCTACTTCATTTGACAAAGTGCGGCATTCAGCAGCCAACTCCCTGCGATAAGACACCTTTTCCTTTATGTCGTGATTCATCTAGAATCAACTGCATATATATAAAATGTATGGAACCACAAAGGAATTTCCCAAAAATCCCTCATTGAGGGAGGAAAAATGCCAAATTTATCCCTCAATGAGGGATGTTTTTCACGAAATTCCTCCCTCATTGAGGGATTTTTCGTGTAGAAACAATGCCATGCGAATTATTTGTTGTAATTTTGCACTCGAAAAAGAAGAAATATAAAGAATAAATGGTACTGAATTACATTTGGATAGCATTTTTCGTGATTGCGTTCATCTTCGCACTCATCGGATTGGCAATGGGAGATACGACTATCTTCCAGAAGATTGTAGATTCCACCTTCGACTCATCCAAGAATGCCTTCGAGATTTCTCTCGGACTGACGGGCGTGCTCGCCCTCTGGCTTGGCATCATGAAGATTGGAGAGAAGGCGGGAGTTGTGAATGTGTTGGCAAGAGCACTCAGCCCGGTCTTCACCCGTCTCTTCCCCGATATTCCGAAGAACCATCCGGTGATGGGAAGCATCTTCATGAACATCGCTTCGAATATGCTGGGACTCGATAATGCAGCAACGCCTACCGGATTGAAGGCGATGCAGCAGATGCAGGAGCTCAACACGAAGAAGGATACGGCGACGAACCCGATGATTATGTTCCTGGTTCTGAACACCTCAGGACTCACCATCATCCCTACCACCATCCTCGCCTTCCGTGCCTCCTACGGAGCAGCCCAGCCTACGGATGTTTTCATCCCTATCCTGATGGCTACGCTCGTGGCTACGCTTGCCGGAATCATCATCACTTCGCTCTGGCAGCGCATCAACATCCTGCAGCCGGTATTGCTCGCTACTCTGCTGGGAATGTGCGCTTTCGTAGGCATCATCATCTGGGGATTCGGACAGATGGACAAGGATACGATGAATACGGTTACCACCTTGGCTTCTAATATGATTCTCCTGGGCATCATCCTCTGCTTCATCCTGGCTGGTTTCTGGAAGAAAGTGAATGTTTATGATGCATTTATCGAGGGAGCGAAGGAAGGTTTTACTACGGCGGTGAAGATTATTCCTTATCTTGTAGCGATTCTCGTGGGCATCGGCGTGTTCCGTGCTTCGGGAGCGATGGATATGGTGATTCAAGGCATTTCATGGTCGGTAGAACAATGCGGATTGAATGCCGATTTCGTAGGCGCCCTGCCTACCGCCATCATGAAACCGCTGTCGGGAAGTGGTGCACGAGGCATGATGCTGGAGGCGATGAAGAACTATGGTCCTGATTCGTTTGTGGGCAGATTGAGCTGCATCTTCCAGGGTTCCACCGATACCACCTTCTATATATTGGCTGTATATTTCGGAAGCGTAAGCATCAGGAATACCCGTCACGCCGTGGCTTGCGGCTTGCTCGCCGATTTGGCTGGAGTCATCGCTGCAATCGCTATTGCATACCTTTTCTTTTAAAGGTAAAAAAGTAAAAAGGTAAAAAAGACTTAGATTATATATTCATCTAAAAAATGAAAATATGGGCAATAATGTCATTTATGAATTAAGTAAAAAGTTTGCCATACGAATAATCAAACTTTATGTTTTCCTCAAAGAAGAGAAACATGAATTCGTTATGTCTAAACAAATATACAGATGTGGTACAAGCATTGGAGCAAACATTGCAGAAAGCACTTATGCTCAAAGTACACCAGATTATATAAGCAAACTTAGCATCTCCCTAAAAGAAGCAAGTGAAACTCAATATTGGCTGGACTTACTTCAAGAAAGCAATTATATAACAACAGAACAATACGAATCAATATCCAATGATGTTAAGACAATCATAGGAACTCTCGTAAATATCATCAATAAATTGAAACAAAAAAATAATCAATAAACAAAAGTAAAAAGCGAAAAGGCAGAGAATCAAGCTTTCTTTTACCTTTTTACCTTTTTACCCTTTTACTTTTAAACATATGGCAAGTTTAAAATCACTCGCAAAGGATACCGCCATCTATGGTTTGAGCAGTATCATCGGCAGATTCTTGAACTATCTGCTTGTGCCACTCTACACGGCTAAGATTAGTGCTGCCAGTGGCGGTTATGGTGTCATCACCAACATGTATGCCTATACGGCATTGCTCCTCGTCATCCTGACTTACGGTATGGAGACCACCTTCTTCCGCTTTGTCAACAAGGAGGGAGAGCACCCTGAGAAAGTCTATAGCACCGTTTTGGCAATGGTGGGATTCACCTCCCTGCTCTTCATCGCCTTGGTGTTCATCTTCTTGCAACCTCTGAGCGATGCCATGGGCTATGCCGACCATCCTGCCTACGTATGGACGATGTTCGTTACCGTGGCTATCGATGCCTTCCAGTGCATCCCATTCGCTTACTTGCGATACAAGAAGCGCCCATTGAAGTTTGCCGCTTTCAAGTTGCTTTTCATTGCGATGAACATCGTGCTCAACCTCGTTTACTACGTCATCATGGATGGTCACGATGTGGGTTATGCTTTCTACATCAACC
>URLG01000129.1 GCA_900548535.1 Candidatus Segatella intestinihominis
CTACCTTTTTGACCTCTGTGTCATCTTATGAGGGCGGTTGCGGATTTGAGGATGACATATTTAATAAAAAACGAAAAAAAAGCTGAGAATGTTTGTATGCTCCAGTTTTTTTCGTAACTTTGCCCTAGAAAACTATTAACTGATATAATTATGGGAAAAGGAAAGAAAGGCGGCAAGAAAATGAACAAGGCGCAGCTCGCCGAGTTGCTCAAGGAATTCTTTGCCAATCAGCCAGGCGTAACGCTTAGCTTTAAAGAGATTTTCCGAGGACTCCATCTCACCACCCATCCACTGAAGATGCTTGCCATCGACATCATGGAAGAAATGGCGTGGGACGATTACCTCGCAAAAGTAAGTGACAATTCCTATCGCTTGAACCAAAGCGTACAGGTGATGGAAGGTAAGTTCGTGCGCAAATCCAATGGCAAGAACTCAGTAATCCCTGATGATAGCGAAAAACCTATCTTCGTCTCCGAGCGCAACTCTATGGGTGCACTCAATGGCGACCGTGTGGAGTTTACTTTCCTTGCTCGACGCAAGAACCACATCAAGGAGGCGCAAGTCAACAAGATCTTGGAGCGTGCCAAGGATACATTCGTGGGCAGACTCAAGGTGGACAAGGACTTGGCGTACCTCGTAACACCAGGAGATGTTTTCGCCCATAACATCATCATACCTCGCAGAAAGATTAAGGGTGGCAAGACCGATGATAAGGCGGTGGTCAAGATCAAAGAATGGCCTAATGGGGAAAACAAGAGCCCTATCGGAGAGGTGGTTGACATCCTTGGTCCTATGGGCGACAACGACGTTGAGATGAATACCATCTTGGCTCAATATGGCTTGCCATATAAATATCCTAAGAATGTGGAAGACGCAGCCAACAAGATCTCTGGGGAAATCACCGAGAAAGACTTGGCTGAACGTGAAGACTTCCGCAAGGTCTTCACCTGTACCATCGACCCTAAGGATGCCAAAGACTTTGATGATGCACTCAGTATCCAGAAGTTGGAAAACGGCAACTGGCAGGTAGGCGTACACATCGCCGATGTTTCTCATTACGTAACCGAGGGCAGTATCATCGACAAGGAAGCCGTGAAGCGTGCCACATCTGTATATCTCGTAGATCGCACCATCCCTATGTTGCCAGAGCGATTGTGCAACTTCATCTGCTCACTCCGTCCTAACGAAGAGAAACTGGCATATAGTGTTATCTTCGAACTCAACGACAATGCTGAAGTGAAGAACTATCGCATCGTGCATACAGTGATAGAGAGCAATCGACGCTATAAATATGAAGAGGTACAAGAACTCCTCGAAGCCAATGGCGTGATAGATGGCACTGGCGAGCCTGCTCCAGCAGAAACCAAGGAGCATCCATACCAGGGCGAAAACGCACTCCAGCTCATTACGCTCGACAAACTTGCCAAGAAGTTGCGTGCAGCACGCTTCAAGAATGGAGCCGTTAAGTTTGACAGAGAGGAACTTCACTTCGATGTAGATGAGACAGGCAAACCTATCAGTTGCTATTACAAGCGCTCTAAAGATGCCAATAAGCTGGTAGAGGAATTCATGCTCCTCGCTAACCGTACGGTGGCTGAAAGCATAGGCAAGGTTAAGAAAGGCAAGAAGCCTAAGACATTGCCATATCGTATTCACGACAACCCTGACCCACAGAAGTTGGAGACTCTCCGTGAGTTCGTTGTGAAGTTTGGCTATAAGATGAAGACAGAAGGCACCAAGGGAGCTACCGCCAGAAGCTTGAACAAGCTGATGTCTGACTGCGATGGCAAGCCTGAGAGCAACCTCATCCAGATGGTAGCCCTACGCGCCATGATGAAGGCAAAGTACTCTGTACACAATATCGGCCACTTTGGTTTGGCTTTTGAATATTATACTCACTTCACATCGCCTATCCGTCGTTATCCAGACACCATGGTTCATCGCCTGCTGACCAAGTATGCTGCCGGTGGCAGAAGTGCCAACGAGAAGCATTACGAGGAGCTTTGCGAGCACTGCTCTGATATGGAACAGACTGCACAAAACGCAGAGCGTGATTCCATCAAATACAAGATGGTGGAATTTATGGGTGATAAACTCGGTGAGGAATTTGACGCTCACATCAGCGGTATCACAAGCTATGGCATCTATGCCACCATTGATGAGAATCACTGTGAAGGTATGATTCCTATGCGTGATATGGCAGATGACTACTATGATTTCGATGAGAAGAACTTCTGCTTGATAGGTCGTCGCCACCACAACAAGTATCAACTGGGCGATGCCATCCGCATCAAGGTAGCGCAAGCCAATCTGGAGAAGAAGCAACTCGACTTCGCTCTGGCAGGTGATTTCGCTCCTGTTCGCAAAGAGAAACCAGCAGCTTCAGCTCCTTCCAAGAAAGGCAAAAAGAGCTCAAAACAGAAGACTCGCAATCATCGTAAGGGAAAATAACGAATACTAAACAGCATAAACAAAGGGCAGCCCGATAGTTTCGGACTGCCCTTTATATATCTAGTAATTTACAGCATAATGCTGCTTATACACAGTATGATCGAAAAACACAATTCCTGCATAATATAAATTATAGGTAATACCTGTAAAGCTAGAGTTTTGCAAATCATGCCACAGCTGCTTCTCCTTGAGCTTATTTAGCCCCAGTAATACTAATAAGGTCTTTTCATTGCAAAGAGGCAAAATGGAGGTATTCAGCTGCTTCATATCATAACACATGAGATCTACAACTATCAATTTCTTCTCTTTCGTCTCTGCCAATTGTCCTAAGCCATAAGATGTCGTCTTCAGACAGCCCGCATGTATATAAGTATCATAAAGCACTGTATTACTATAGAAGGTTTCTGGCTGCCAAAAATTGCACAAACGCAAGAGAAGGCGGCCAAACTTATGCTGCTGCTTACTGAGAGAATGAAGATGTTGTTTTAGCTCAGCATAAGCATAATAAGGATAATGCTCATTTATCACATAGCGAATAAAGGCATAGGCAGAAGGCGACTGCACCCCGAAGCCACGACTCAAGCCGCAGCGTCGAAACCATCTCCACCATGTTTGTATATAATAAAACATAATCCTGTATTCTTTTATAATTAGTAACCAATATGCAAAGATACAAAATAAAATTGTATAAACACAAAAAAGCCTCAGAAATCTTTCGAAATCTGAGACTTTCTAATTAAAAGAAGGCGGCTACCTACTCTCCCGCATTGCATTGCAGTACCA
>URLG01000130.1 GCA_900548535.1 Candidatus Segatella intestinihominis
TTCCGTAAGTGGCGATATGGTCGAGCGCCTCATCTTCCGAAGCCACGGTCTTGATACCCATCTGCATGCTGAGCCATTCGGCGTTCCAGATGCTCTTCACGTTAGTATCTGTTTTCTTCATCTTCGCTTCGCTTTCCTCTGCCTTATATAATAAGGTGTCAGGATAGTGTCCCTTTAAAACTTCGTAAGCCTTGGCATCTGCATGAATCTTGGTCTGTTTTTCTGCGAGGTCTTCACAGAGGGCAGGGAGGTCGCTTAATCTGCTTTCGTGAATCAGCAGACAGTCGAGCGCATTGCATACGCTCACTCTTCGGCACTTGGCATTGGTGATGATGCGCTTGCCCATCTCCAGGTCGCCATCTTTATCGAAGTAACAGTGTACCACGCCGGCTCCGGTTTCGATAACCGGAACTTTGGCGGTATCGCGAACGAAGTTGATAAGTTTCTTTCCTCCACGAGGAATGCAGAGGTCGATATAGCCCACGGCATTCAGCATTTCGCCGGTAGCCTCATGGGTAGCAGGGAGGAGCGTACATACGTTTGGATCCACGCCATGCTTTACCAACACCCTGTGGATAAGTTCAACACCCGCAGAGTTAGAGGCGTTTGCATCCTTGCCGCCTTTTAGTACGCATGCATTTCCACTCTTGAAACAGAGAGAAAAAACATCGAAGGTTACGTTAGGACGAGCCTCGTAAATCATACCGATAACTCCGAATGGAACGGCAACTCGCTGCAGATGCAAACCATTTTCGAGTGTTTTGTCTTTGAGAACTCTTCCGAGCGGTGAGGGCAGGGTACTTACGTGTCTCATATCCGAAGCAATATCCTGGAGTCGCTGCTTCGTCAGCTGCAGTCGGTCATAGAGCGGGTTCGCCTTATCCATCTTAGCCAAGTCTTCTGCGTTCGCTGCAAGAAGCGCAGGGGTCTCTGCGATGATAGCATCAGCCACCGCCTTTAGCACTTCGTTACGTTTTTCATCGGTCAGCAAGCCCAGCGTCTTGCTTGCCGTCTTCACCTGTTGGAAAGTTTCTTTCAGTTCCATTGCTTATCCTTTCTTTTTTATAAGATAAATATGCCATGCCCCATATCCTACTAAATGCGAGGCATGGCTTAATGATGTTGCAAAGATAAACAATATTCTTGATAAAAGCAAATTTATGCAGCTAAAACCGCTATCTTTGCTTACAAATGGATAGTTATGCAAATTTATAGCATAAAAAAGGGCGTTATAGCCTCTTTAGCCACAGATCCATGAACCTATCATAGATGATGTAGCCTTGTCTTTTGACATTAATCAAAGAAGATAAAGCCATTAGACGATATTCGAAGACGGTTGTAAGGATTGTTTGCGGCAATCTCCTTCAATGAAAAGGTGGAATCCAATACTTGACTAATCTTCAGTAAGTCTTTTATCGTCCTCGACTTTTGAGCCGTAGTCGAGTTGTTTGTGCCAAAATATTCACAGATGTCATTCGATGTTAGATTAAGACGTGAGTCCTTGCTGAATATGAAGTTGATGCTGCATATTGTGTAAACAGCTGCAGCTGCCCAAATCTCTAATCTTCCAGACTGGAGAGGATTGGTGCGTTTTCTTCCCAGTTTCTGTATCAGTTGGGTGCATAGTGTGGCACCTTCCTCGTCCAACTTCTCATTGCAGAAGTTCACGGCAAGTTCTATTACCTTCGCTTCTCTTTCTTTCAATTCTTTTTGTCCGTATTATGTGTATTAACTTTATTCTATTATTCTCACCTCGAAAGGCTCGTGTCTTTCTCCTATGCCGTTTCATTTGATATTCTTCAGACAGCCTGAAGAATATCAAAATCATTATTTCTCCTTAGGTCTTGGAGCAAACTCTGTATGTAGGGTCTCCATCGGATGCTCCTTCAGGTCGATGAGGATATTGGGCACATTGCCATTGGCGATGATCACCTTGATGCCGGCATTCGCTACATCCTGGGCGGTCTTTAACTTGGAAATCATGCCGCCTCTGCCGTGGCTACTTTTCTCGTCGCTCACATATTCGCTCACATCTCGGTCGTAATATACCGAAGGGATGATGCGGGAGGTAGGTAGGGAAGGGTCGCCATTGTAGATGCCATCCACATTGGAAAGTAAAACTAAGGCATCGGCATTCAGCATCCTGGCTATCAAGCCTGACAACTCGTCATTATCGGTGAACATCAACTCGGTGAGGCACACGGTATCGTTCTCGTTGACGATAGGGAGCACGCCGTTCTCCAGCATCAGCTCCATACATGCCTTCTGGTTCTGATACTGTTCCTTGGCAAGGAAATTTTCCTTCATGGTCAATACCTGACCCACCTTGATGTTGTATTCTCTGAACAAGTCGTAATACAATCGAATGAGTTTGCCCTGACCTACGGAAGAGAACAGTTGTCGCTGCTCTACACTGTCCAGTTGGTGGTCTACCTGCAATTCGCCTCTTCCTGCCATCACGGCACCAGAAGATACGAGGATCACCTCGTAGTCGTGCCTTCTCAACCAAGCCAATTGGTCTACCAAGGCCGACATACGCGTTACGTTCAAATGTCCATCCTCTCGGGTCAGCACGTTGCTGCCCACCTTTACTACTATTCGTCTCATATAATTAAGTGAAGAGTGAAGAACGAAGAGTGAAGAATTCTCTTGTCCTTCAGGTTATTTTTTATTTCGTTCTTTTATAGTTTTTATAGAAGAAACGAGGAGTGCAATTAATTCGTTACAGTCATTTTGCATACTGTCATATGCGGATTGTTCTATATACTCTGTATCATGAAGTATATTTAGCCAGTAAGATGTTTCGTTGGCTTCTTTGAGCCCTATCGATAATTTGTTGGCAAAATCTAATTGGCTTTGAGCAAATTCCACTTCTCTAACTAATGCTCCAATAGCTGTACCTGAGCGAAGAATTTGCTTTGTTAAGATAAATTCTTTATGGGTGAAGCTTATGTGTTTCACCATATTAACTATTCTTATAGCAAATAGATAACTTTTTGTGTGTAATGGAGATTGCTCTCTATTATACTCTTTAATGTTTCTTGTTCCCATACAAAGCATTTGAATTCTTCACTCTTCACTCTTCGTTCTTTACTTATTATTGTCTTTCTCTCGAATCTCTACTCTTCGAATCTTGCCGGAGATGGTCTTTGGCAATTCATCTACGAATTCGA
>URLG01000131.1 GCA_900548535.1 Candidatus Segatella intestinihominis
GGAGAAGTAAGATGGAGCACGCAATAAGTTTGTTTTTCCGTTCGATTTTCGTCGACAACATGATCTTCGCTTACTTCCTGGGTATGTGCTCTTACTTGGCAGTATCCAAGAATGTGAAGACCTCTCTGGGACTGGGCTTGGCAGTAACCTTCGTGTTGCTCATCACCGTGCCAGTGGATTATCTCTTGCAGACCAAGGTGCTGGGTCCTGACTGCTTGATGGAGGGTGTAGACCTCAGCTATCTGAGCTTCATTCTCTTCATCGCTGTCATCGCCGGTATCGTGCAGTTGGTAGAGATGGTAGTGGAGAAGTATTCACCTTCGCTCTATGCAGCGCTGGGTATCTTCCTGCCACTGATCGCAGTGAACTGTGCCATCATGGGTGCATCTCTCTTCATGCAGCAGCGCATCTTGATGGAGCCTACCAATTCTCAGGCCATCACCTCAGTGCTCGATAGCATCGTCTATGCTGTGGGCTCAGGTCTGGGTTGGACGCTCGCCATCGTGCTGATGGGCGCCATCCGCGAGAAGATGCAGTATTGCGACGTGCCAAAGCCATTGCAGGGACTCGGCATCACATTTATCACAGTAGGCCTCATGGCAATGGCTATGCTTTGCTTCTCAGGCTTGAAAATTTAATAACATTGAACATTGAACTTTGAAATTTGAACTTTATGATTACCTTTTCTTATCGTCTTAAAGACGAGTTGGGATGGGTATGGGTTCAATAGACAATGCATATCATAAAGTTCAATGTTCAAAGTTCAAATTTCAAAGTATAAAAATATGGGTAATACATCATTTATATTGGCTAGTATCGGAGTTTTTCTCGTGGTGATTCTCCTGCTGGTTATCATCCTGCTGGTGGCTAAGAAATATCTGAGCCCTAGCGGAAATGTGAATATCGTAATCAATGGCGACAAGACCATCAACGTGCCTCAGGGCAGCAGCTTGATGTCTACATTGAATGAGAACGGCATCTTCCTGCCATCAGCTTGTGGTGGTAAGGCTAGCTGCGGACAGTGTAAGGTACAGGTGCTTGAGGGCGGCGGCGAGATTCTCGACTCTGAGAAGCCTCACTTCACCCGCAAGCAGATCAAGGACCACTGGCGTCTGGGATGCCAGTGCAAGGTGAAGGGCGACTTGAAGATCAAGGTGCCTGAGAGCGTGATGGGCGTGAAAGAGTGGGAGTGCGAGGTTATCTCCAACAAGAACGTCTCCTCATTCATCAAGGAGTTCAAGGTGGCTCTGCCTCCAGGCGAGCACATGGACTTCGTACCAGGTTCTTACGCTCAGATCAAGATTCCTGCATACGACTGCATCGACTATGACAAGGACTTCGACAAGGATCTCATTGGCGAGGAGTACATCGGCGCATGGAAGAAGTTTAACATCTTCTCTCTGAAGGCTCACAACCCAGAGCCAACCGTACGTGCTTACTCTATGGCGAACTATCCAGACGAGGGCGACATCATCACCCTGACCGTGCGTATCGCCACAACTCCATTCTTGCCACGTCCACAGGTAGGATTCCAGAACGTACCTACAGGTATCGCTTCTTCTTACATCTTCAGCCTGAAGCCAGGCGACAAGGTGATGATGAGCGGTCCTTATGGCGACTTCCATCCTAACTTCACTTCTGGCAAGGAGATGATTTGGATTGGTGGTGGTGCCGGTATGGCTCCATTGCGTGCTCAGATCATGCACATGACCAAGACTCTCCACACCACCGACCGTGAGCTCCACTTCTTCTATGGTGCTCGTGCGCTGGGTGAGGCATTCTTCCTGGAGGACTTCTGGGAGCTGGAGAAGGAGTTCCCTAACTTCCATTTCCATCTCTCTCTGGACCGCAAGGACCCAGTGGCAGACGCTCAGGGCGTGAAGTACTATGAGGGATTTGCTGTGAACTGCATCCGTGACACCTACCTGAAGGATCACGAGGCACCAGAGGACTGCGAGTACTACCTCTGCGGACCTCCAATGCTCATCAAGACTGTCACCGATTACTTGGACAGCCTTGGCGTGGATCCTGAGAGCATCATGTATGATAACTTCGGATAAATCTCGCTGAGATATAGATAGAAAAAAGCCCGACAAGAAGGTTGATTTCTTCTTGCCGGGCTTATTGTTTTTTAATATAGTATTTGTTTCTTCTGAATATTTCTGCCATTTTATTTGGTAAATTACCAATAATTTACTATCTTTGCGGCATCGTTACATTATTAATAAATAATAGGAGATAAGAAAATGGCAACAACATTAGCAAGAACACCAGCATATTTCAGATTTCAGAGCACTCTGATGGATGAACTTAAACAGAAGGCAAAGGCTAGCAATAGTAGCCTTAACAGCTATGTGGAGAGCCTCTTGATTGGCATTCTTCATCCTATGGTTAAGGAAGAGGATGACGCCCCCGTTAGCAAGAATAAATTCCTCGAAAAAGTAGAAAAAGCTATTTCGGAAGTTAAGGAAGGCAAATCATACGCCATGAAGCCAGGAGAATCTCTGGACGCTTTTATGGACAGAATGGAGGAAGAGGGCAAATGTTTAGTATAGAATATTCAGAAGAGGCTTTGGTTGGAATCGCTAAACTAAGAAAGTCCGAGCCTAGCTGTTATAAAAAACTAGATAAGCTCATAAAAGAATTACAGGTGCATCCTAAGACGGGTACCGGTCATCCTGAACCTCTAAAGGGTACAAGCGTACCTACATGGTCGAGAAAAATAAGTTCTAAACATAGACTTGTTTATGAAATAGAGGAGTCAAAGATCAAGGTATACATTCTTACTGCTTATGGGCATTATGGTGATAAATAGAAATCTAGTGTATGATAACTTCGGATAAATCTCGCTGAGATATAGATAGAAAAAAAGCCCGACAAGAAGGTTGATTCCTTCTTGCCGGGCTTATTGTTTTTATGCTTTTGCATACTAGAGACCTACGTTGCCTCCGCCCTCTTCTGTGCCAGAGCTAGAGCCGCCAGCACCAGGGTTGCTTGTGCCGCCACCAGGGGTGCTTGTGCCACCGCCGTCGTTGTCCTTGCCGTCACCAGGCACTGAGCCTTCGTCGGTAGTGTTGCCGTAGGTGT
>URLG01000132.1 GCA_900548535.1 Candidatus Segatella intestinihominis
AACAAGCACGACAACTTCTGGGAGATGGGCGATACAGGTCCTTGCGGTCCTTGCTCAGAGATCCACGTTGACTCTCGTACACCAGAGGAGAAGGCACAGGTGCCAGGCCGTGAGTTGGTCAACAAGGACAACCCACAGGTCATCGAAATCTGGAACATCGTGTTCATGCAGTACAACCGCAAGGCTGACGGTTCACTCGAACCTCTCCCAATGCACGTTATCGATACAGGTATGGGCTTCGAGCGCTTGGTTCGCATGTTGCAGGACAAGCACTCCAACTATGATACCGACATCTTCCAGCCTATCATCAAGGAGATCGAGACACTCTCTGGCAAGAAGTATGGCTTTACTACACCTACGGGAGAAAATGGTGAGGGCAAGGATGAGCAGGAGAAGATCGACATCGCCATGCGTGTTTGCGCCGACCACCTCCGTGCCGTAGCATTCTCTATCGCCGATGGTCAGTTGCCAAGCAATGCCAAGGCTGGTTACGTTATCCGCCGTATCTTGCGCCGTGCCGTACGTTACGCTTACACTTTCCTCGGTCAGAAGCAGGCATTCATGTATAAGCTCATCAATACATTGGTAGAGCAGATGGGTGCAGCCTTCCCAGAGTTGCCAGCTCAGCAGGAGCTCATCACCCGTGTGATGAAGGAAGAGGAAGACTCATTCCTCCGCACCTTGGAGAAGGGCATCAACCTCCTCAATGGCGACATGGATGAGCTCAAGGCTCATGGCAAGACAGAGTTGGATGGCGTTTGCGCATTCCGTCTTTTCGATACATACGGATTCCCTCTCGACTTGACAGAGTTGATTTGCCGTGAGAACGGTTACACCGTAGATGAGAAGGGCTTCGACGAGGAGATGCAGAAGCAGAAGGCTCGTGCCCGCAATGCCGCTGCCGTAGAGAATGGCGACTGGGAGGTATTGAAGGAAGGCGACCAGAACTTCGTTGGTTACGACTATACAGAATATGAGTGCCACATCCTGCGCTATCGCAAGGTGACTCAGAAGAAGAACAGTTTCTATGAGTTGGTACTCGATAACACTCCATTCTATGGTGAGATGGGTGGACAGGTTGGCGACAAGGGTGTACTCGTTAGCGAGGATGAGACCATTCAGGTTATCGACACCAAGCGCGAGAACAACCAGAGCATCCACATCGTAAAGGAATTGCCTAAGAACGTGAATGCCGGCTTCATGGCTTGCGTTGATATCGAGAACCGCGAGGGAAGTGCTGCCAACCATACAGCTACCCACTTGCTCGACTACTGTCTGAAGCAGGTTTTGGGCGACCACGTAGAACAGAAGGGTTCTTATGTAGACAAGGACACCTTGCGTTTCGACTTCTCTCACTTCCAGAAGGTAACTGATGAGGAGCTCCGCAAGGTAGAGCACATGGTAAACGAGATGATCCGTGCCGACTATCCATTGGATGAGCACCGCGATACTCCTATCGAGGAGGCTAAGGAACTTGGCGCTATCGCCCTCTTCGGCGAGAAGTATGGCGACAAGGTTCGTGTGGTTCGCTTCGGTCCATCTGCTGAGTTCTGTGGTGGTATTCACGCCAAGAGCACCGGTAAGATTGGTTTCTTCAAGATTGTCTCTGAGAGCAGCGTTGCAGCCGGCATCCGCCGTATCGAGGCTTTGACAGGCAAGGCTTGCGAAGAAACAATCTACGGTTTGCAGGATACCATTGTAGCCCTGAAGGGCTTGTTCAACAACGCCAAGGATCTCGAGGGTGTTATCAGAAAGTACATCGACGAGCACGATGCCTTGAAGAAGGATGTTGAGAAGTTCCAGGCACAGGCTGTGGAGCGTGCCAAGGATAAGCTTGTAGAGAATGCCAAGGAAATTAACGATGTGAAGGTTGTTAAAGCCGTATTGCCTATGGAGCCAGCAGCAGCCAAGGATTTGGTGTTCAAGGTTCGCGAGGCTTTGCCTGATAACATGATCTGCGTAGTAGGTTCTATTTACAACGACAAGCCAATGCTCAGCGTGATGTTCAGCGATGATATGGTAAAGGATCACGGTTTGAACGCTGGTAAGATGATTCGCGAAGCTGCCAAGTTGATTCAGGGTGGCGGTGGCGGTCAGCCTCACTATGCTCAGGCTGGCGGTAAGAACAAGGACGGCTTGAGCGCTGCAGTAGATAAGGTTGTAGAGTTGGCTCAGCTGTAATAAGTTCCCCCCAAGAGTATATGATAGAGTTATCTTAACTCTTATATATAATAAGGTATAAAGGGTTGCAATCCATCTTTTCGAGGATTGCAACCCTTTTTCTATTGACATTAGAGGAGTCTCCAAGTCATAATTATCAATTTATGATAATCATCAAATGATAAAATTCTGTATTTCATTATCATTTTATGATAATCACTTTATGATAATCGGAATAAAAGTTGTATCTTTGCAGCCGTAAAATATATAATAAGGTATAGATATGGTAATGAAGAATCCTTTTGTCACAAATGGTTACGCCGGTCCGGAATACTTCTGCGACCGTATGGAAGAAACCCAGCATATCACAGAGATGCTGACCAATGAGAATAACATGGCTCTGATTTCCCCTCGACGCATCGGAAAGACAGAGCTGATTCACCATTGCTTTGCCCAGCCAGTCATCCAAAAAGATTATGATACTTTTATCATAGACATCTATTCAACCAATTCCGTCTGCGATCTGGTCAATATGTTCGGCAAAGCCATTATTGATGAACTTCGCCCTAAAGGCAGAAGCGCTTGGGAGAAATTCCTGATAGCACTCTCTTCTCTCCGTTCAGAAATCTCTTTCGATATCAACGGGGCTCCAGTTTGGGGAATAGGCATCGGCAACATAGTAAATCCCGAAATTACGCTTGATGAGATATTCTCTTATCTCAACCAAGCCGACAAGCCATGTCTTGTTGCCATCGACGAGTTTCAGCAAATCACCAACTATGCCGACAA
>URLG01000133.1 GCA_900548535.1 Candidatus Segatella intestinihominis
CTGCATGTCTTCGTGGTTCATGCGCCGAGCCGCAGGGGAGGTGAGCAGGCTTCCCGTCCTTATCGCCTGCAGGTGGCTAGCCAATTGGCAGAGGCAGTGGATTCTGTCTATGCCATTTCCTGGGATGCAAAGATTATCATCGCCGGCGATTTCAATGATTATGCCGACTCGCCAGCCTTGCAGTATCTCTATGAGCACCACCTTATTAATATGTCAGCAGATGCACAGGGTAGCCATGGAGCCAAGGCCACTTATCGCTGGCATGGAGAATGGCGCAGTTTGGACCAGATATTATGCAGTCCATCCTTGGCAGCGAGAAAGCAGAGCAGTGTGATAGGCGACCTGCCATTCCTCCTGGAGGATGACGAGAAGTATGGTGGCAAGAAGCCTTATCGCACCTATCTTGGTCCTAGATACCTTGGTGGTTATAGCGACCATCTGCCGCTGGTCGTGCAATTCAGTAGCCATTAAAATTGAGATTTTTGATTACTCTTTTTGGCAATAAATGCTTATCTAGGGAGTACTGAGTAGTAGATACACAGCTTTAATGAAATGTTAAATCTTGGAAAAGTGTAGGAAAAAACTCGTTTTTATCTTGGAAAAGTGTAAGAAAATGCTTAATTTTGCCTTGGAAAAATGTAAAAAATAAGGTGTTTTCACCTTGGAAAAGTGTAAATCATAGAATGTAAACGTATGATAGATAGGAAGATAGATGCATTTTTGAATGTTTTTTTTAAGAACGTCAAGAAAGCTTTGCTCGTAACTGGAGCTCGACAGATAGGTAAAACCTATTCCATAAGAGAATCGGCTAAGCGTAATTTTGATTATTTCGTAGAGATTAACTTCATTACTTCGCCAGAGGCTGTAGGCATATTCCACGGTGCCAAAGATGTAAAGGATATGCTCTTTCGCTTGTCGGCTTTTGTGGACAAACCTCTTGTAAAGGGTAAGACTCTGATATTCTTTGATGAAGTTCAAGTATACCCAGAAGTGGTAACCCTTATCAAGTTTTTGGTAGATGAGGGTAGCTATCGTTATGTCTTGAGCGGCTCTCTCTTGGGGGTGGAGCTTAATAATCTCCGCTCTGAACCAGTGGGATATATGGATGTGAAGGAAATGTATCCTTTGGATATTGAAGAGTTCTATCATGCCGTAGGTATGGCAGACCATGTCATAGCGAAGCTTCGCCAGTGTTGGCAAGATAAAGTGCCGGTAGATGAGTTTGTACATCGCCGTTTGATGCAGGCTTTTCGCTTATACCTTGTAATTGGCGGTATGCCGCATGCGGTGCAGACTTATTTGGATACCAATAATTTGCAAGATGTATTGGCTGTTCAGAAGAGCATACTTCAAGAGTATAAACGTGACATCATGAAATACAAGAGGGATGACAGCTCTCAGAAGCTCTATATAGATGAGGTGTTTCAGTTGATTCCTTCAGAATTGAATGCCAAGAATAAGCGTTTCATACTGAAGAGCCTCAATGAAAAGGCTCGTTTTGCCTCTTACGAGAATAGTTTTCTTTGGCTTCGTGATGCAGGCGTGGCTCTTCCTACATATAATGTAGAGGAGCCCAAACTGCCTTTGTTGCTAGCCAAAACCAGAAATCTTTTTAAACTCTTCCAAAGCGATGTGGGCTTGCTGACGAGTCAGTTTGCCGATGGTATCCAGCTGAAATTGTTGGGGGATAATCAAGCTATCAATTATGGCGCTATCTATGAGAATGTTGTGGCGCAAGAGCTAAAGGCTCATGGTTATGACCTTTATTATTATAATAGTAAGCGCTTGGGAGAGCTGGATTTTGTAGTGGAATACCATGGCAATGTCTTGCCTATAGAGGTAAAGTCGGGTAAGGATTATGAGCGTCATAATGCCTTGTCTAATGTCATGTCATCAGCAGAATATGCACTTCCAGAGGCTTTGGTGCTTTGTAATGGCAATGTAAGTATTGATGGTAAGGTGGTGTATATGCCTATCTATATGTTGATGTTTTTGGAGAAGGAGCAAGCAGTGAACGTAACCTACAAGCTCGACCTGTCAGATTTGTAGTATTTATAATCGTAATAAATGAAATAAAAGCTAAAAATATTTGCTTATATCCAAGTAAAATTGTATCTTTGCCGTGGAGAAAGTTATGTTCATAAGCTTTGAACTTAAGTTCAGAGCCTTTGAACTTATATTCAAAGCCTTTGAACATAGGTTCAAGGCTTATGAACGAAGTTTTCTTCTAGGATTAGAAACAATTATCAATCGTAATAACATCAATTACTATTAGGAGAGGAAACAATATGGCAAAGTACAAGTTGCAGGAATTGCCTGATTTCAATAATGATGGCAAGCGCAAGGTTTATCCCAAGATGGTGCCCAATCGTACACTATCTCGCAAGGAGTTTATCGAGAAGATGCAAGGTTATCATCGTGGCATTTCGGCAAGTACCACGGAAGCCGTTCTGACGGATGTGGAAGATATGCTGGTTGAGATGCTCTCCATGGGCTATAATGTGAATCTGGAGGGCCTCGGTACCTTCTCTCTGTCCTTGGGTTTCGAGGATGACAAGCCTACGGAGATGCAGGGCGATGACGACAGGATGACCTATCGCAAGGTAGGCGTAAGAGATATCAACTTCAAGGCTTCTCCCGATTTCATCAAGGCTGTGAAGCAGGAAACCGACCGCGATCTGGAGCGGGATATGGGTGGCGTGAAGCTGATATTGAAAAAGATATATACCCGGGAGGAGCGCATTGCCCGAGCCCTGGATGTCATCGATGAGAATGGCTTCATCGGTCTTACCGACTATGCCTACATCAACAACCTGAGCCGCA
>URLG01000134.1 GCA_900548535.1 Candidatus Segatella intestinihominis
TGGTCGCCGCCACTTTGCTTCCAAGGATTCAAGCCGAAGAAAACCTGAGCTGTATGCTTTTTGCCTACAGCCATCTCTAATCCCAAGTTAGGGGTAGCAGTAGCCCAATAAAGCATATTGGTCTTCAAGCCAACCTGCTTAGCCTGACAAGTCTGCTGAACCTGTTTGGTTTGCTCGGCTTGGTGGGCTTGCATAGATAGGATGCAAAAACACACCAATATAGCAACTGATATAAATCTACTAACTTTCATTTATTATTATCTTAGATTACTATTTCTACTGTTATCTTAAATTAATATTTCTTATAATGTATTCATTTCAACTGCAAAATTAAAACGGACGGGCAAAATGCGTTTTCAAAAACAGCAAAAAACGATTTGCAATTTTAGAAAAAAGAAAAAAAGACAAGGAAAAGATGATAGAAAAAAGAGAAAAAAGAACATAATGGGGAGGGAAATTTGTGCGTAGAACCAACTAAATATCAAAGAATTGCATTTTTAGAACATAAAAATTTCATTTTTAGGAAAATAATTTGTAACTTTGCAGCAGTATAACTGTAGGAGACACAAACAAAACATTTTTTCATTGCGCCTATCAGTAGTTATCAGTCAACTAAATATATAGAATTTACTTGAAAGAAAAAGATTATGAATGAGTTCTTAGAAGAAAACTTTTCGTATTTAGCAATGATGACCAGCATCATTTATTGCATGCTGGGATTTGTCCTTATATTCTTCAACACACCCCCAAACCAGCATCTATGCGCCCTATCGAAAGTCAAAGAGATTACTGGCTACAGGCATGTTCATAATGAGTATAGATATGTGGATCTGGCTTGCCAGCTTCAACGGAGTGTGGACATACACATACGATTGGGAGGTGAGTTTAGATACCATCCAATTCTATCTCGTCGGCATCTGCTTCTCCTTTTCCTTCAGTAATCTGATAAACCATCAATACATTTCCAAGCGACGCTGCAAAATCACAGCAATCAAGTTTGGCGCAACATCTTGCTTTGCCCTTTTTGCTATGCTCGACGCATTACAAGAGTACAGATCCATACTGGAGAGCATCGCCCTGTTAGGCTTTGTGGAACTATGCCTCCAACATGTGTTCTATTTCCATAGAACCTATCTTCAGTACAAAATAGAACTGGCCAACTATTTCTCCAGCGACCAAAGATCTTTCCTGAAATGGCTGAACATCACTCATTGGCTGCTCTATATCCTTTTTGCCTTTGCAGTTATTTCCACCACATCAGGAGCAATCCTCAACTGGCTCTTGCAGTTTTATATTGTAGCAGTGAATCTCTATATCACCATCAACTTTATAAACCATGCCAGAGAATACGGAAACCTACAATTGGCTAGCGAGCGGGGCATCCATACAGATGAAAACAAGTGCCCAAGTGCTCTTGATACAAAAAAGGAAGAAAACGCCATAGCTGCCGGCAACAGCCATAAAAACAAAAGGAAAGAAGATTTCAGGAATATATTGCGCCCAAGATTGGCATTGTGGTTGAAAGGAAAGGCTTATACGCAAGAACAATTCACCATAGAAGAACTGGCAAGCCGACTACACACCAACAAAACATATCTATCAACCTTTATCAATGAAGAATATGGCATGAGTTTCAGTTCCTGGATTTCGAGCCTGCGAATAGAAGAAGCCAAGAGAATCATGGCAAATGATCCCCAACAAAAGCTCATTGACGTAGCTTACAAGGCAGGATTCTCTTCACTGGCCTATTTTTCAAGTGTATTTGCCAAGTCAGAAGGCATCTCACCCTCTACCTGGTTAAGAGGATTCTCTCGAAATTCAGAAGGTGAACAATGAAACCGCAAGAAAAACTGCCGATTGAAGACGCTGCGAGAACGAAAGCCCGCAGCTTCTGCAATCTGCGAAATGTTTAGCTTATTATCTGGAGAAGACAATAACTGAACGGCATAATTCAGACGATAACGATTGATAAACTGCAATAAGGTCATATCACCGAAAGTATATTTCCTGATGCAATTTGCCAAGGTAGTACGATTAGAACACAAAGCCTTTGCCAAATCATCTATACGAAAATCAGGATTGGTAAAAGGAGTTTTCTCCTTCATATATAATGTTGCCTTGACAAATAATTCCTGCTCCGTACTCAATGCCTCAAGTGCCTCATCGCCCAAATTCTTACCCTGTACTTCGGAAAAGAGATGATCTGTACGAACGGCTTCAACCGAAGCCGAAGGATCTAAAAGATTCTGCAATTGCTGACGCAGAGACTTGATGATACGAACCTGTCTCTTCACAGTTAAGCGCAAGCTAATTATATAAAATATCAAAAAGGCTAGTAGGACCAATGCCACAACCGCCCTGGAAATGAAGTGATAACTTTCGAACAACTGCATAATTTCTTTTTTAAAATCTCTATTTTAGTATCTCCTTCAGCGGTTTCATCACGAAATCACGCTCCTCCATCAACGGATGAGGAACCTTGAAATCAGGCTCATCGATTTTCAAATCATCAATGAGCAGGATGTCGATGTCGATGAT
>URLG01000135.1 GCA_900548535.1 Candidatus Segatella intestinihominis
GCCTTGCCATTTCGATGGCGATGTCCACCAGCTCCTTGTCGTCGATGTCGATGGTGGTCTGGAAGAGGAAGCTCGTAGGGTCAGCATCCTTCTGCGAGCGGTGGTTCTTCAGGAATCTGCCGTAGTGGGCTGCACGGAAGGGCAGTTCGCCCTTCGCCTTGTCATTGCCCCCACGTATCTTGAGCACAGTGTCTCGGAGCCAAGGCTGCGCTATCAGTTTGTCATACTCAGTGAGGGGCAGGCAGATGGCTGTGCCCTTGCTGCCCCTTATCTGTGGATTCATTGCAATATAATTCATTGTGAAATTAAAATTTTAAAATTTGTGTTTTATTTCCAACCCCCCTACCTTTTTTGGCAGGGAGAAATGCGGGGAGGGCAGGTTTACTTACCTGCCCTCCCAGCGTTACTTGCTAGCACGCCTCGAAGAAGTCGTGGAGGAATTTTCTGCCCTTCTCGGTCCATACCAGATAAGTATGGGTGCAGATGCGAGCAGAGCCATCGAGCGAGAGGGAGCATGCATTAGAGCGAGAGCCCAGGTCGAAGTGGGTGCGGCTCTTCGCCAGTCCCTCGTGCGCCAAGTCGGCATAGAGCATGTACTGACCGCTCTGATAGTACTGCACATGGCAAGCGCAGAGCAGGCGGTTCAGTTCCTGCGCCGTGTAGCCCAGTTCCTTGGCTATCTGGGTGGTGGTGTAGCAAGAGATGGAGTTGAGCACATTGTCGGCATAGTTGGCCTTAGGCGTGAGTCGGTCTATCTCCTGCATCAGCATGTAGCAACCGTTCTTTCTGATCTGTGGCAGCACCTCGGCGGTTACCCAATGGGTGAATCGCTTGGCAGCCTCGAGCTTGGAGCCGAAGACCAGTCCATAGAACCCGCTCTCGTTGATGAAGAGCATCTGCTGGAGTCGCTCCGTGCGCGAGCCATCCTTGCGAAGGCGACCGATAAGTTTGATGTGGCGTTTCACCACATCAAACTTATCAACATGCTGACTGATAGCCTTTACCGACTGAGCATACCCCAACGCATCGCACACATCCTTGCCGCAGAAGAGCGGCTCTCCCATGGCGTCGGTAAGTGTGCGAATCTTACCAAACTCAGGGTTTTCGAATACCATTGCGGTGGCAGCAACCTGGTTGCCCGCACCGCCCTTAAGATTTTGCTTTGTCATAATTTTGAATATTAAATTGTTTATAAATCAATAAAATTTTTTGAGTGTTTTCTTGGTAGTATCAAATAAAAGTTGTAAGTTTGCAGCAGAAATCATTAAACTGGAGAATATATGAACACAATAGCAGTCAATCCTACAGTCTACAACTGGGCAGAAACGTATGCCATCAAGCATCATATCAGCCTTCAAGAGCTAGCCGAAAAAGCCTTGCTCATGATTGTAGGTCACAGCAAGAAGCAAACATTCACTCTCAAGACAGAAGACCAACTATCTCCTGCCATCCAGAGTTTAATAGGTATAGCACAGCCTTCTCACGCTGACGAAGACATCAATGGCAGAGATGCTCGCATGGAGTATCTCGAAGAAAAATATGGATTATGATAAAGATTTCCCTGCTAATGCCAGCGTCAAGATTCTTACCCCTCAAGAATTTTTCGATTATTACGCCAAATTGCTTCAGCAGCAATAACCACATATCATTGTTTTCATTGTATCAGCCTTGTCAAAGATCGCAAGGCTCTTCTCTCCGCCTCCCACTCTCGGGCGGCATCAACAAAAAAAGCCCACGGAAATCTGAAGAAGAACCGGCATCGTTCTGATTTCCGAGGGCAAAGGTACTACAATTTTTTCATTTCCGCCCAGTACGTACTAGTACGCGTAGACCGTACTACCTAGCAGCATCCTGCATAGCAGGATGAATGAAGTCCAGGAATTTTCCTATCGACTTCGACTCCATCCCCCTGTTGTAGCCAGAGCGCAGGCAGTTGGCATCCACATGCCAGAAATGGGCAAAGGTGACCCACTGGTTCTTGATGCCCAGCTTGGCAGCTATCTGCTGCGCCAGCACGCCCTTCTTGCTCTGCGAGATGCCATGGGGCTGGAAAGCCTCGTCCAGCACGCCCAGCTCTGAGAGCCTATGGAGCAAGTTCCTAGCCTGGTCGGTGGAGAGGGCATCGGGGAGAGATGATACTTCTCCTGGCGCGCAGACATCAATGGTGTACTGCACGGCAGACTCAGCCTGCTGAGTGGTGAAATACTGGATACTCTGGGCAGAGCCGCCCAGCACGCCGCTTGTGGATGCGGTGGTGTAAAATGGGTACATTGCAAGTACCGTCATTGCTAGTGTTTTTAATCTAACCTTAACCATCACGTGATTTTTATTAGAGATTTATTACTTCCTCAAATCCGCAACCGCCCTCATAAGATGACACAGAGGTCAAAAAGGTAGCG
>URLG01000136.1 GCA_900548535.1 Candidatus Segatella intestinihominis
TTATTTAAAGCAATCGTCTCCACATCTTCTGTGCGGAATGACTTGCAAAGATTCTCTACTTTTATCATTTTGTTCAATGTTAAGTGTTAAATGTTGAATGTTAAATTAGGGCATACGCCCTTAAATCTGTGAAATCTGTGGGAGACTTATTCATCCTTGAGATACTTCCCCGGATTACTATTCGCCACCTTGTAGCAGTTGATGATGACTGATAGGGCGATGATGACGAGCAAGATGATGGTAACGCCGATAAACAACAAAGGCGTCATCGTAATCTTCTCGCTGAACGACATGAGCCATTGTCTGGCTATCAGCCAAGCCCCCAAGTCGCCCACGATGATGCAAGGCAAGGCAATCTTCATAATGTCCTTCAGGAAGATGCGAAGAATATCCTTCACCTTCGCCCCGTTCACCTTTCTTATCGCAATCTCCTTGCGGCGGCGGTTCACCTCATCACTCGTATAACCCACCAATCCGAAGAGGGCGATGATCATCGTCACGATGCCGGCTACCAGGATTCCGTTGCGGAAATTGAGCTGGGAAGCGTACTGTGCCTTGAACTCGGATTCATAGTCGAGTACCGTCACCTTGTTGTTAGGATACATCGACTGCACCTTATTTCTCAACTCAGTTAAGGCATCTTCCGTCAGATTATTGAACTTGACAAGCATATAGGGAGCCGTCCAAGGAGCATAGAAATATACATATGATATATTCTTGAACTCTGCGCCCTCAGAAGTAACTGTCCCATATTTGATATTCTTGACAACACCACAAATCGTCATCGTTTCATCCTCATTACAATGTGAAGAAATCCAAACTCGCTTGCCTACAGCCCCATCTTTCCAATGTCCTAGTGTAGTTAATCGCTTAGCCAAAGCCTCATCAATAATCACTTGGCGAGAACTGTCATTGCGTTCTGTAAAGAACGAACCTTGCACAAAGTCGATTCCCATCATTCTGAAATAGTTGTCATCCACTCCCCATGCATCATGGACAATCTGTAACGACTTTCTATCATCTGGCAACTGCACATTATTTCCATTTACCGCATAGCTTTCCAACGGAACAGAACAAGTAGAAGCAACCTCCTTTACATCCGGCATACGCTTGATTTCGGACAAACATCGACTGCGTTGATCGCCATTAATAGCATCCACATGTACGATAGCCACATTCTCATAATTGTAACCAGGATTCATATTCACCATCAAGCTATACTGTTGATTGACAACAAACAGCAAACTAAAGAGTAAGCCCGAAATAACGAACTGTACACCTAAAAGAGCTAACTTCCAACGGTTACGGTTTTCATTATATCCTCGGAATGCAATGGCAACGGGAATCTTATTGTAGAGCCAACCTGGAACCAATCCACCCACCAACAATACCAATAAACAGATGGAAACCAATATCCAACTGCCACGATTGAACACCAACGTACTTATTGGAGCAGAGAGGAAATTCTCGATGGTTCCCTTGCAAAGAAACACGAGAACAGCAGCAAGGATTACCGCCAACCCCACATGCACCAAAGCCTCGGAAAAGATGATGGCATGAATATTCTTTGGTTCTGCACCATAACATTTTCGGACAGCCATCTCACGAGAGCGAGTCACGAGATTTCCTACGATGATAAGCAGATAGTTCATCACGGAAGTGAAGAGCAACACGAAAGCTATAATGCCTAAAATCCATCCCATCATCTTGATATAAGAATTCTGGGTAAACACCTCGCTGAGTATAGTAAATTCATAGTCAAGGGTGAATTCTGGCGTTTGAGTCGCCTCTGCAGTAAAATGGTCTTTCTTCATTTTTTTGATGTAAGGACGAAGTTCACTTATCTCATGTCCTTTCGCCAAACGGATGTAAGAGAAATAGTTGTCATTTCCCACCCATTGATTTCTGCCATCATAGCCCCAAAGGTCTCCTATACTGCATAAAGACACCAGAATTTGTCTGTTATGTAGAGATGCGCCCCAAGGAAAGCTTTCGAAAATGCCACCTATAGTGAATGTTTTGCCTGGATATTCAGGAATAGTAAAATGCTTACCTACCACATTTCCTCCTATTTGCTCTGCCAATTTGGAATCAATCATGCAATATAGCGGGCGAGATAAAGTTTCCTTTGCCTTTCCCATCAATATCTTTTGCGGGAAAATATCAAAGAAACAACTGTCTGCCATCAAAACGTTAGCCTCCATGCTGTTTTGATTTTCCAACTTGCATTGTTCTTTATTCATATCAACAAATCTTGTAGCAGCTTCTACCATTGGAGCATAATCCTTCACACCAGGGGCAATCGCTCCAGATGTCTGGTTAAAACTAAAAGGTTTACTACCATTGAAGCTTGGCATACTGCCCACTTCTGAAATCTGATACGTCCTTTCCCATCC
>URLG01000137.1 GCA_900548535.1 Candidatus Segatella intestinihominis
ATTTCAGAAAAGGAGAAATTATAGCCATCGACAAGCCTTATCGCATGTCGAGCTTTGGAGCACTGGCGCACGTTCGCTATCTGCTCAGCAAGAAACTCGGCTTCAAGGTGAAGATAGGACATGCCGGTACGCTCGATCCCCTTGCTACGGGTGTGTTGGTGCTCTGCACGGGTAAATGTACCAAGCAGATTGAGCAATTGCAGACACATACCAAGGAATATACGGCTACTCTTCAGTTGGGTGCTACCACGGCAAGCTACGATAAGGAGCACAGTGTAAACCATACTTTCCCAACCGAGCACATCACCCGTGAGCTGGTAGAGGAAGTGCTGAAGCAGTTTGTTGGTGAGATTCAGCAGGTTCCACCTACCTATAGTGCCGTGAAGGTGAATGGTGACCGTTCTTATGCCCTGCGCAGAGCAGGCGAGGAGGTGCAGCTGAAGCCTAAGACCGTGCGTGTGGATGAAATCGAACTCACCGATTACAACGATGAGGAGAAGACGGCAAGCATCCGTGTGGTTTGCGGTAAGGGTACTTACATCCGTTCCCTGGCGCGCGACATCGGTCGTGCCCTGGATAGCGGTGCCTTCCTGACTGCCCTCCGCCGTACCAAGGCTGGAAGCTTCTCGGTAGAGAACTGTATCGACTTTGACCATTTCCAGGAATGGCTCGATGCACAGGAGATAGAAGACAGCCTTGCCAATAACTAGGCTCGAACTTCGAGATATGACATTAATAGTAAATCATCTTAAGAAAGGAGATATAATATCACATGAAATTATCACAATTCAATTTTAAGTTGCCAGCTTCACAAGTGGCACTTTACCCACACAAGGCTAAGCGTGTGATTAAGACAGCTAGTGGTGAACGTACTTTCGAGATTACCCGTCGTGACGAGTCTCGACTGATGGTGCTCCACAAGAAGTCTGAAACCATCGAGATGTACAAGAAGGACGAGAATGGCAAGGATATGGTGGATGCTGATGGCAATCCAGTATTCCTGCAGTTCAAGGATATCGTCAACTACTTCGAAGAGGGTGATACCTTCATCTTCAATGATACGAAGGTATTCCCAGCGCGCCTTTATGGTACCAAGGAGAAGACCGATGCCAAGATTGAGGTGTTCTTGCTCCGTGAGCTGAATGCCGAGATGCGTCTTTGGGATGTGCTGGTAGAGCCTGCGCGCAAGATCCGTATCGGCAACAAGCTGTTCTTTGATGATGTCAACGAGATGGTAGCCGAGGTAATCGATAATACCACCAGCCGTGGCCGTACCCTCCGTTTCCTCTATGATGAGGATGGCAACCACGATGTCTTCAAGCGTTCGCTCTTTGCTTTGGGTGAGGCTCCGCTTCCTCGCTATATCATCGATGCCCGTGAGGATCATCACGCTACAGAGGATGATATGGACGACTTCCAGTGTGTATTCGCTGAGAAGGAGGGTGCCGTAACAGCTCCTGCTACAGGTCTTCATTTCTCTCGTGAGTTGATGAAGCGCTTGGAGATCAACGGCATCAACGAGGCTTACATCACCCTGCATTGCGGATTGGGCAACTTCCACGAGATTGAGGTAGAGGACCTTACCAAGCACAAGATGGATTCTGAGCAGATGATTATCTCTAAGGAAGCTTGCGAACTGGTGAACAAGACCAAGCTGGAAGGTCATCGCGTATGCGCCATCGGTACCAGCGTGATGAAGGCTACAGAAACTGCTGTCGGTACAGACGGAATGATGAAGGAGTTTGATGGATGGACCAATAAGTTCATCTTCCCTCCATACGATTTCGGATTGGCAGACTGTGCTGTTGCCAACTTCTATCATCCAGAGTCAACCTTGATGATGTGTACTGCTGCCTTTGGTGGTTACGACCTGGTATATGAGGCATACAAGAAGGCTGTGAAGAATGGCTATATGTTTGGTTGCTACGGTGACTCACTGTTGATACTTCCAGACTAAATGGAGGAATAAACAGTTTTTGTACATATAGAAATAATTGATATTCAGTAAGTAAACTGAGTTATCCACAGTTTTTATAAAAGTGTGAATATGTATGTATAAAGTATATTTAAGCCTTGGAACGAATCTGGGCAACCGGAAGCGTAATATTCGTGAGGCTATCGATAAAATAGGAGAGCAGATTGGTGTGGTAGAGCGCCAGTCTGCTCTTTACGAAACCAAGCCTTGGGGCTATTCTTCTCCCAATGACTTCATCAATTCCTGTGTGATGGTTCTCACCGCCATGGCTCCTCGTCAGGTGTTGGAGGCTACCCAGCGGATAGAGCAGGAGATGGGCAGAACCCTGAAGTCTGTAAATGGAGAATATCACGACCGTATCATCGACATCGACATCCTGCTCATTGATGATTTGAAAATCGATGAGCCTGATT
>URLG01000138.1 GCA_900548535.1 Candidatus Segatella intestinihominis
TTTTCCTTACGTTTCCTCTTATTTCCACGTGGTATCGGGTGAGCAGCGGACGGGGAGCCTCCAGTCGGCTGGCGGAATCGTGGTTGCCGGCGGTAATGATGACCTGCATGTTCGGGCACAGTTGGGTAGCATCGGCAAGAAACTCGTAATAAACGGTCTGTGCCGCTGCCGATGGATTTCCGTTATCAAAGATGTCTCCTGCGATGAGGAGAGCATCGGGCTTTTGTTCAGCTATCTGCTCCAGGAGCCATTTCAGGAAATGCTTGTGTTCCGGCAGACGGTCGTTGCCGTGAAACAGGTTGCCCAGGTGCCAGTCGCTGGTTGCTATTATCTTCATACTCATAAGAATGTCTAATCTTAGTCTTTTGCTTTGTCTTTGGCTTGCAATCCTTTAGCCTTTGGCTTGCAATCTGACTACAAAGTTAACACAATTATTTGAGATACGCAAAGAAATAAGCTCAAAAAACGAAGAATTATGGCCGGAAAAGTAAAGATATTTAGGAAAAGTCTTGTTTTATATCTGATAAAGTTGTATCTTTGCAAGGTAGAAATCTTCGTTCATAAACATTGAATGTCCGTTCAGTGTCTTTGAATGGCGGTTCATAGACTTTGAATGTCGGTTCAATGTCTATGAACGGAGATTTCTCCTAGGATAAAATACTTTTCTTCCTAGGTTTGTGGTCTTTTCTTCTTAAGTATAACAATAAATACTATAGGATGTAAAGGCTGTTGCAATTAGAAATACTAATAAACTAAAATAGGAAAGGAAACTGATATGGCTAAGTACAAATTGCAGGAAATGGGGGATATGCGCTATGATGGCAAGCGCAGAGTTTATCCCAAGATGGTGACCAACCGTACACTATCCCGAAAAGAGTTCGTCAAGATGATGCAGAACTACCATCGCGGTATTTCGGAAAGTACCACGGAGGCTGTATTGACCGATGTGGTTGATATGCTGACAGACATGCTCTCCATGGGTTACAACGTGAATCTGGAAGGTTTCGGCACCTTCTCCCTCTCCCTCGCTTTCGAGGATGAGAAGCCTAGGGAAATTCTGAATCCAGATGATAAGATGACGTACCGCAAGGTGGGAGTGAAGGACATCAACTTCAAGGCGTCCCCAGAGTTTATCAAGGATGTGAAGCGTGAAACCGACCGTGACCTGGAGCGTGATATGGGTGGTGTAAAGGTTATCCGTAAGCAGCTCTATTCCAAGGAAGAGCGCATCGCCCGAGCCCTGGAGGTGATAGAGAAGAACGGAGTCCTCACCCTAGGCGATTATGCCTCCATCAACAACCTGAGCCGTACTGCTGCCTCTATGGAACTGAAGGAAATCACCGCAGACCGTACCTCGCCGATAGGTTGGATGGGTAGCGGCAGTCACAAGGTTTGGGTGAAGAGAAAGGAATAAATGCAAATATCTCTCAGAATATTTGTTAGTTTCAATTCTTTTTCGTATTTTTGCGGTGTAATTTAAATGATAGTGTTATGACGACAATAACTTCATTAAATAAATATCAGCAAAGGGTTGTAGAATTGATGGCTAATGTCAATACTGACCAGCAGATGGCAGAAATCACGGATATGCTATCTAGTTATTTTGCGCAAAAAGCAATAGATGCCGCAGATGAATTGTGGGATAAGGGCTTGATTGATGAAAATACTATTGAGCAATGGAAGCATGAACATATGAGAACGCCTTATTCTGAATAAATGCAGCGGATTGTATTAGATACAAATTGTTTGTTGATGTCGATTCCTAGAAAGAGTCCCTATCATCAGATTCTTCTTGACTTTTTGGCAGGAAAGTACTTGTTGTGTGTTTCGAATGAGGTTGTTTTGGAATATGAAGAGATATTGACAAGAAAGGTCGGTTCTTTGGTAGCAAATAATATTATCAATGCTATATTAGCATCTTCTAATACAATTTTTATTAATCCACAAAAGCGATATCAGTTAATAAAATCAGATCCTGATGACAATAAGTTTGTCGATTGTGCCATATCTGCAAATGCGAAGTATATCGTGAGTCAAGATCATCATTATGACGTAATTAGATTTAATCCTGAATTCGATTTTACGGCAATTGATATTGATGCATTTTTAGCTATACTAAAAGGAGGTAGTCTCGTAAACTGATACTATTATGTTGCTTGTAAATAAGGAACATCTTGAAGATGAGGTACTCAAGTCGATTCAGAAGAAAGCGGAGTCGATTATGCCGAAAGATGCCAAGGTTAT
>URLG01000139.1 GCA_900548535.1 Candidatus Segatella intestinihominis
TCAATGAGAAGAACAAAACATGTAGAAGAACTCATCGAAGATGACGAGCAGAAGCCTGACTTCGATGACATGATGAACGAAGTCCAGGAAGAGATTGAAGAGCATGATGCCGAGGATGCTGTTGTCAGTCGTGCGCCTGAACTCAGGCAGTTGAGTGAGAACATTGACAAAGCGACCAACACTTGGATCAATGCAACTCTTCAACTGGAGTCTGCCATCCGTAAGTACAATTCAGCTCAGACTGCTCTTGGCAATGCCGTTGACACTATCAGTGGTAAGGTTGACACCATCAATACCCACATTGACAATGTTCTGAAGGATGCCCCAACCAAGTTGAAGGTTTCAGTCAGAGTCGATGATGTTGACTGGAAGAAGATTCAGGACATGTTCGACAAACAACATGAATGGATGACCACTCAGATGCAGAAGCATATCCGTGAGGTCAATCAAATGTTTTATGAAGAACGTAGAAGGGTTCAGGAAAGGTACAAGGAGTACGACGGAACCTACCTCGGACACTATGTGCAGTATTTCTTCTGGTTCTTCTTTGTCCTTGGACTCGTTATTTTCGGCTTGGCTATCTTCCTGATGCTCGACAGTCACTACCACTGGACGAAGTAATCTAATGTTTATACCCTCCAAAATCCCTACGAAACTTGGCATAGTCTAAGTTTGTAGGGATATTTTTTTTCTTGAAAACGTCATTTTCTTGAAAATGTGCACTATTGCCCGTTGTGGGAGCCAGATAGCATGAGTAACTTTGCACCGTCAAAATAAACGAGTGTAAACCTAATTGTTATAAAGTAAGCATTCCGTAAACCACGTATAGATGGTTATGGAATACTTTTTATATAGTCCGCTAAATGGGAATTTACAATTCTGATATACTTCAGATGTAGGTTGCCGTTTCTAAAGCAATATAAAGTTTGTTTAAACTATGGTTGGCATTGTTCAAGCCTTTGGCTTCATATCCATTTGTATCCAAAATGTCACCTGTTTCAAAAAAAGCATACAACTTCAAATTGTAGAAGTCGCACACAGATTGAACTCCAGCCAATTCCATTTCTACAGCGATGCACCCTTCTTCCATACGTTTGCGTACAAGTCCTTTTGTTTCTCTGATCATCGAATCTGTCGTCCATATTTTACCTGTAATATATGGTACAGATAATTTGTCGAAAATTATGGAAAGTTCCTTGCTTGCGGCTATATCAATATAGTCGGATGGTGCTGCAAAATAATATGAACACCCGTCCCCTCTGTAACTTTGTGTCGGTATGATAAATCTACCTTGTGTGGTTGTACGGTCAAGACTGCCACAGGAACCGAACATAATGAACTTTGATGCTCCAGTTAGCCAGCTTGCAAGATGACATTGAGAGGATGCTACTGCTGAACCTATTCCTGACAGGTAGAAAGTTATCGTAACTCCTTTATAAGTTGTTTTATAGATATGCGTATCGCCATTGCAAGCCGGCATAGTTGCAATAATTTCAGATTCGTAGGAATCAAGTAAATGCCGATGAATCTCCTTCGAGAATATTATCAGGCATATATCTGCAAAATCTCCACGTCTGCCGTAGAAATCAAACAGATTGATCATTGGTTCAGTTTCAATATCATAACTATCAGTAATCATAGCATATTGAATCAGATGTGAGTTTTATATTGCTCCGGTATCTCAAGATTGAAAGTTCTGCATAATAACAGGACGTCGTGGACATCATTTTCATCGTATTCATATCCAAGATGGAACTGTACCTGTGCCTCCGGGTTTATGCATGTTACCTCAATATTCCCGATATTTCCTTTACCTGAGAAAGTTTCGCTTGGGAAAGTGTATCCGTCATATAGAATTCCATCTTCGACATATTCGAAACAATGCAGATCGATTATTCTTCCGTTGTCATCTTTCCAGACAGTATGGCTATCGGTCGTATAGTCCATTACAACTTCTCTGTATCCCTTCCAGGTAATCACGGATATGGCCTTACCATAGTCTTTCTTCTCTACGAACAGATCGATGTCGTTATGTATTCTTGTTTCTCTGCCTATAAGTGCATCGACACCCCAACCGCCGTCCAGAAACACCTTTACAGATGCTTCAGACAGCATTTCAAGAATCTCACATGCATCAAAATAAGTGACCATAAAATTGCAATTAAAATAAACTTTGGTGCAAAGTTAATAAAATTCCGTGAGACTAAAGAGACTTATA